>DATAUY010000077.1:0-49685 GCA_036268025.1 Candidatus Sulfotelmatobacter sp.
AGACCGCGGCTCCATGGTTCGTATTCCTATTGGTAACGAAAAGAGCATGCGCGTCGAAGTCCGCTCGGTTGCCCCGGACGCGAATCCGTATCTAGTCATGCTGGCGATCTTCAAGACCGGACTCGACGGCGAGACCTCGAAAATCAAGAATCTTCGCCAGGCCGAGCGTTACCTGCCCGACAACATCTATGACGCGCTCGGAAACTTCCGCAAGGCGGCCTGGATCGACAAGTTGCTCGGAGAAGATGTAAAGGGCCGCTACGCCGACTTGAAACAGGCCTCCGCCGACCGTTGTGCCCGCGCCCTGGGGACCTTCGTAAAGTCGCAGGAAGTGCAGTTTCATCACGAAGTTTACAACCAGTTTCTCTGGAATCTGTTCTAAGAAGTGCGGTTCTGCCATCCGCCCCGGTCGCAAGGCCGGGGCTTCCTATTTGAAGCGCAATCCGTCGGGACTTTGACGGAATGCGAGGGGCATTACATCTCCGTCCTGGTTGATAGAGATATCCACCACACCCGTCTAGGCCCACTCCTAGTCCAACCCGACTTTCGCATGGGCTCCAGGACCGTCTCCTTCCGAGAGCCTCGAAGAAAACATGGCACCTTACGGTGTCACCGTAAACGAATCGAGCACCGCGTTCGTTCCTGACGCGTATACAAATGGAGAGGCCGGCAACGGCGTGATATCGCCCGTGCTGTGATTGATGGAGTAACCGACAATGCTTGCGTAGCCCGGTCCTGGCACACCGGCTTCACACCCTCCGGTATACAAGTAATTCCCCGTCGCGTCGGTGCGGATGGGGGTAGCACATCCTGAAAAATTCCCAGTCGTCTTGAGATAAGTCAGCGCTCCGTCGGAGGCGATCGAGTAAATAGAAATCCCCTCTGCAAAGTTCCCGCTGTTCACGTAGAGGAACTTCCCGGTGGCGTCGACTGCAAGAGAATGCGGTGCCGGGTCGTTCCCGTTGTTCTGCGAGCAGCCGCCTTGATCGATCCACGGCGAACCGCTCATCGCCGACAGACCGCCGTTCTCGGAGGAAATCGACCAGCCTGAGATATACCCGATGAATGCATCCGGCGTATAGATCCGCGCGCCGGCTACAAGGAGAATCTCGAGGGGATCCACGGTCGCTCCTGGACCAAAGTTGCAAACGGAGGGTGCAGAAACCAAATAAGGAGATCCCGGCGCTTCTGTCAGCGCGCCAGTCGATTTGTCGATCTGAAATGCCTCGATAAAGCTCGAATAATCGGCGACGTATAGGTAATTGCCGCTTGGGTCTACGGTCAGCGCCTGGGGCCCGATCTGCGTTGGGAACGGGGAGCCCGGGATCTCTTTCAGAGATCCATCGCTCTGGAGTTGAAATACGGCGATGCCGTCTCCCGAAGCCTGTTCGCTGGCCGCGGCATAGATAAAATCGCCGCTCGGATGCACCGCCACCGCCGTCACCGACCTATTGACGGCAAACGGCGCGCCGGGCACTGGAGTAAGAGATCCGTTCGAACGATTGATGAAGTACGGGAACACATCCCCCGATTGCCAATCGCCGACATAAAGCCGGTATCCGCCTTTATCAGATGCCACCGACTGAGGAAAGATATTCGTATTCACCGGCCCTTGCGGCAGCGGCGCCAGCGCCCCATTCGAGGCTACGATCGAAAATCCGGAAACATTGTTTTCGTTGTGGTTTCCGTAGTCATATGCCGAGTTGACAGTGTAGAGAAACCCTCCGATTTTCCTTTCTCCCGAGGCCGTGACTGTGACATTCACCGATGCCGTACCGCCGCAGTTGTCCCACGCCACAATCGTCGTGTTGTACGTTCCTGCGTTTAGATTCAGATAGGCATTCAACTTGCCTCCGCCAACGGTATAGGCGCTTACTCCGGGCGCCGAATAGACCCGCACCGCCGATATGCCCTGCGCACACTTGGAGCTGGTTGCTGTGGCTTTGAACTGCACGGGGCTGGTGCTTGTGGAATTGTTTTTCGGACTGGTTACGGTAATCACTGGCGTAGTCGCGAACAGCAGTCCATTTGCGAACAGGAGTGACATCATCAACCAGAACGGACGAATTTTCCTACTCATAATGAAACCTTTCACTGGTGTTTGCTGGACTTCGGGAGGAAGGAAAGACATGTCGTCACGACGGCTGCAAAGCGTTTCCGGTACGGCAGTCTCGTTCATAAAGGACAACGACAAGCCGCGGATCGTCTCGCAACGTGTGCCTGGCGCTAGTTTCGGTGTGTACAGTGACAAATTTTCAGGCGCGTCGTTATCGGGACGTTTGCTTAAGGAAGGCGGAATTCTCCTGTATATTTCCGATCTCATTCTCCATCAGAGCAGAGCGGCGACTCGCCGAATACGTCCTGTAAAAGCGCAGCTCCAGTCATTGAGTGTTGAAGAGTGTTGAACTAGAAACGTGATCGGCTCGCCGGAGGCCTTAGCAGTCGGCCAGATTCTCTCCGCTCGGCGTTGACTCTGAAGCGATGGCTCCCTAAGATGGCATCGCCATGTCCATCAGCCGTTCGCGCGGAATGTTCCGCGCCATTGCTACCGATGTCCATTTCTGGATTCCGCTTGTCGTGCTCGTCGGCGGATTCTTGCTCTTGGACAAACTGAGTTGAGCGCTTCCGTCGAGGCTCCGCTACCCGCGAATCAGCCGCCTGTCTCCTCCCGCCGGCTACGCAGCCTGCAAGCCCTCGGTATCTTCTGCGGATTCGCCGCCGGGGCCTGGCTTGGCGGGGCTGAAGCGCCGATCAAATTGGTCAATCCCGATATTTCTCCGATCACTGTTTCTCTCATCATGGTGTGTGGAGTTTTTCTTGCGCGCTGGAGCGTGCCGGCTTTCATCCGGGGAACTTCGCACATTCGGGCCGACGTGCAGCAAGCGCCGCATCTCGTCGTTTGGGCCATCCTTGCAGGATGCATGTGGGCGGTCGCCAACACACTGACGATCTATGCCATCCGCAACGTGGGCCTGAGCATCGCCTTTCCGCTGTGGAACACGAATAGCCTGCTCGGCATCTTCTGGGGATTTCTTCTCTTCAAAGAATTGCGTCTTGCCGGATGGAAGCGTTGGCTGGGCGTTCTCGGTGGCGCACTTGTGATGTTTGCCGGAGCGACGCTACTGGCAATCGCCTCGTCGCACCAGGCCGCGCCAGGGAAAGCAGCTTTTGGAATTGCGGCTGCGCTCGGCGCAGGGATCCTTTGGGGAACTATGTATATTCCCTATCGCAAGGCGTATCTGACGGGAATGAACCCGCTGTCGTTCGTCACGTTCTTCACCATCGGCGAACTGGGCACGATGCTGACGGTCGCCGTTATTTATCGCGGCGTGACTCCGCTCTGGAATGAACTGAGCGGTGCGCGCAGCGTACTTTTCTGGCTGATGCTCGGCGGGTTCGTGTGGGTGATTGGGGATCTGTTCCAGCAATACGCTACGAAATATGTTGGCATCAGCCGCGGTATTCCCCTCTCCAACACAAATCAGTTATGGGGACTATTGTGGGGCGTCTTCGTCTTCCACGAACTGCGAGGCGCGACTCACGCAGTCTATTTGCAGGTCGCGGGAGGTTCTGTGCTTATGGCCCTCGGAGCTGTCGCCATTGCGCTCTCTTCTGCGACCGAACAAGAGCATTCATCATGGCGCAACGCTGCTACTCGCGAGGGAGAGCGCTACGGCGTCGAGGACGAATACGTTCAGGCAGGCATGGAGGGCCGGGCCTTCGGAGCGGCGCACTCGAGAACGGCACTCGACTGGCTGCTGATCCTCGGCACAACCGCTATGTTTGTTGTGTTGGCCTCGATGGCACGGCTGCCCATGATTGAGATCAGCGTGCATCGCGCTATCGCGCTCACTGCCGCCATGCTGGCCGTGCTGTTCGTCGGTGCTGTTGCCCTGTGGCGCACGACTCGGTTCCGATAACCCTTGCCTGTTTGCCTCGTCTAAGCTTTTCGTGCGGATCCATTCGTAAGATTCACAAAAAAATCCAACTCAGCCGCTGTAAACAAGGAGATTTCATGCAACGCATCTTCACCTCACTTTGTTTCTTGTTGCTCGCAGCGAGTTCGATTCGGGTATCTGCCCAGGTCAATCCCTACAAAGAAGGGACGCCCGGTGTTACCGGATACCGTTCTGAAGTCTTGTCCGAAGTGATCGTCCAGGAAGACAAATTCATGCGCCTCGCCGAAGCCATTCCCGCGGACAAGTACAGTTGGCGTCCCGCCGCCGATGTGCGCTCGTTCGCCGAAGTTTTTCTTCACGTTAGCGGCGCAAACTATAGCCTCTACAAGATGGTGGGCGCAGCC
The DNA here is from genome assembly GCA_036268025.1 of Candidatus Sulfotelmatobacter sp. Lineage (GTDB taxonomy): Bacteria > Acidobacteriota > Terriglobia > Terriglobales > Acidobacteriaceae > Sulfotelmatobacter. Next base: position 4,304 of record DATAUY010000077.1, read on the forward strand.
CCGCCGGCGGGTCTTGATCTGAAGAATATCGAGAAGTCCACCACCGATAAAGCAAAAGTCATCGCAACGCTCAAAGATTCCTTTGCCCACGCGAAGACCGCCATTAAGGCCATGCCGGATGCTGACCTCGAGAAAAGCATGGACTGGTTTGGCGGAAAGAACACAGAGCGCGGAGTGCTTCTCTTCATCGTCCGCCATGGCGCCGAGCATCTCGGCCAAGCGATTGCATATGCCCGATTCTCCGGTATCACTCCGCCGTGGACGGCTGACGCGCAGAAAAAGCAGGCGGGACCGAAGGACTAGCGCAACGAACCCTCGGTTGATTGCCAGGCTGGCCTTCTGCGGCACGCCTAAAGGCACGCCCTGATACGAACGTTGTTGCAGATTCTCACCGCCGCCTTATGTTAGGGCGCGAGCCTTGAGGTCTGACGCCCGCTTTGTGCTAGATTCAAATCTTCGATGAATCTGGCGCCTACCATCTCTACGACGGGCCTGACGCGCCGCTTCGGCGACCTCATCGCCGTTGAAGACGTTAATCTGCAAGTCGCTCCTGGGCAGTTTTTCGGCTTCCTTGGCCCCAATGGTGCGGGAAAATCCACGACCATCAAAATGCTGACCGGGCTGCTGGCGCCCAGCTCTGGAAAGATTGAAATTCTCGGACTCGACCTCGAGGCGCATCCTGTCGAAGTCAAACGTCAGATTGGGGTTGTCCCGGAAGGCATGGCGCTGTTCGGCCGTCTTACCGGCGCAGAATTTCTTAGCTTTGCGGGACGCATGTACGGACTCGACCGGGAAACCGCCGCCAAGCGTGCCGCCGAACTGCTCGACTTCATGCAGCTTGCCGACCAGCCGAAAAAGCTGGTGACTGACTATTCCCATGGCATGCAGAAGAAACTGGCCATGGCCGCCGCGGTGATTCATGGGCCGAAAGTTCTCTTTCTCGACGAGCCATTCGAAGGCGTCGATGCCATCGCTTCAGGCACGCTGAAAGCGATGTTGCAAGGCATGATCGCCCGTGGCGCGACCATCTTTCTGACTTCGCACGTCCTCGAAATTGTCGAGCGCCTGTGCAGCCACCTCGCCATCATTCATCAGGGACGCCTTGTGGCCCAGGGATCGCTCGAAGAACTCCGCGCAGGGGTCGAGGCGCAAACGCACGTGGAATCCGGCAATGGCGCGGGCCCGTCTGCGGAAAAACTCACGCTCGAGGAGATATTTCTGCGCATTGTCGGCGGGAATCCCCAGACCGAGGAGTTGTCTTGGCTGGGATAAATCCTAAAACTTCATCGAATTCATAATGAACGTCCTGCATCAATCTCAGCTCGCCGCCATTGCCGAACTCCGCTGGCGCATGTTCCTCAACGGACTACGAAGCAAACGAGGCAAGCTTGAGTTGGCCTCGCGGGTGCTCGTCACCAGCGGATTTGCGGTCGGCGGCCTTGCCGGCTTCTGCGGTGCTATCGTCGCCGGTTGGTATCTCGCCTCGCACGAGCTGTTCGAATACCTGGCAGCTCCGCTGTGGCTCATCTTTTTCTTCTGGCAAGCGTTTCCCGTGATGGCCACCGCGTTCACCAACAATCCAGATTCGTCGGACCTGCTTCGCTTCCCCCTGACTTACCGCTCTTATTTCCTGATCCGGCTGGCGTACGGCTATCTCGACCCCGCAAGTGCGCTGGGCACAGTATTCACGATCGGGCTCCTGCTAGGCGTCAGCGCCGCTAGCCCGCTGTTGGCGCCGTGGGCCATGGTAGTGCTTCTCATCTTCATCTTCTTCAACCTTCTGCTCATGCAAATGATCTTCGCCTGGCTCGAACGTTGGCTGGCGCAGCGGCGAACGCGCGAAATTCTCGGGGTCGTCTTCATTCTCGCGATGCTGAGCTTTCAGCTCATTGGGCCGGCCATGCAGCACATGGGAAAAAATCCGCACCCGGATCTGAATCGTGGACTTCAGACCGGGGCGCAGGTACAGGCTTGGCTGCCGCCTGGCGTTGCCGCCAAAGCAATCGCGGAGGCTTCTCATGGGAGATTTCTCGCAGCGTTCCTAAGCTGGATTTTTCTGGCGGCGTTTACGGCGGGAGTAGGATTGCTTCTTCATCTCAGGCTTCGCGCGCAGTTCCGGGGAGAGAATCTCAGCGAGGCTGCGGCGCGACCAGTCACCAGGCAGTTGCACCGTCCGCAGATAGGATGGGCCTTGCCGGGATTGTCTCCGTCAGTGGCAGCTGTCTTCGAGAAAGAAATGCGTTATGTGGCGCGCAGCGGACCGATGTTGCTTACGCTGATCATGCCCATTTTTATGTTGGTGATCTTTCGCGTCGGCCCGATGAGCAACCTGCGCCATTCGCCAGGAATAAGCCGCGCCCCGGACATGGCCCTGCCCGTAGCGGCGGCGTATGCGCTGCTGGTGCTGACCAATCTCGTCTACAACAGCTTCGGCGGTGATGGGGGCGGCATGCAGTTCTTTTATGCATCGCCGGTGCGGTTCAGCCAAATCGTGCTCGGAAAGAACCTCACACATGCTGCGATCGTTCTGGCGAACGCCGTCTTGGCATGGATCGCAGTCACCTATCTTTACGGGCAGCCGCACTTCGCCGTCACAGTGGCGACTCTGGCAGGGCTGTTGTTCGCTGCGCCGCTCAATTTCACGGCGGGAAACCTGCTCTCGATCTACTCTCCGAAAAAGCGCGACTTTGCCACATTCGGCCGCCAGAACGTCGCGCAACTTACTGTCCTGGCGAGCTTCGCGGTGCAGATCCTCATCTTCGGGCTGGGCGCGGGCGCATTTGCTATCGCGAAGCTTGTCGGTAATCAATGGCTCGCCGTTCTCATCTTCCTGATTCTGGCCGGGATTTCGATTCCGGGATATGTGATGACCCTCCGCCGCCTTGACGGAATTGCCGTTGAAAGACGGGAGACATTGTTGGCAGAGCTATGCAGGACCTGATTCAGTTCTGAGGATTTGCCAAAAAACGGTACCCGACTCCACGAACGGTAAGCAAATGCCGCGGATTTCCGGGATCGTCCTCGATATACCGCCGCAAACGCACGATGAAGTTGTCAATCGCCCGTGTGTCGGTGTCTTCGTGCAGTCCCCAGACTTCTTCCAGAATCTGCTTGCGCGAAACAATCTTGCCGTCGTTCTGGACCAGATGTCGAAGAAGCTCGGCTTCCATCACCGTCAGATGAATCGTGCTGTGTTCGGAACGTAGCTCCAGCGCGCCGAAATCAATTGTCTTGCCTGCGAATGAAAACTGCCCAAAGCTGCCTACAGTGTTGCCATTTGAGGATGAAGCAGTGGCGTCGCGCTCGCTCGGTCTGCGGGTCCACTCGGCGCGTCGCAGCAATCCTTGGAGCCGTGCCAAGAGAATAGAGAGATCAAATGGCTTCGCCAGATAATCGTCCGCTCCGGAGGCAAAACCTTTTAGCACATCTTCTGGACGGCCGCGCGCCGTCAGCATCAGCACGGGTATGTAATTCCGGGCGGCGCGCAACTCCGAGACCACGCTGAATCCGTCTTTTCCCGGCAGCATGATGTCGAGCACCACCGCGTCGAAATTCTCTTTCTTATCGAGAAGCCGATCGGTCGCGGACTCCCCATCACCCGCTATCTCGGCGGCATATCCCTCCGCCTCAAGATTGAAGCGCAAGCCCTGCGCCAGGTGCGCCTCGTCCTCCACCACCAATACGCGGCTCATGGTTTGGTCCTCTGCGAATCGAGCCTTGGCAGTTCGATCACGACGGTGGTTCCCTGCCCTTCGCCTTGGCTTTCGGCAAACGCGTTGCCGCCGTGCTTCTTGACGATTGATTTCACGATGAACAAGCCCAGCCCGGTTCCCTTCACATGCGCGAGCGAACGGTTGCCGAGTCGGTGGAAGCGTTTGAAGATTCTCTTGAGATCTTCCTGGGCAATTCCCACTCCGTGGTCCTGAACCCGCAGCACGATGCGCTTCTCGTCCGGAACGTCAAGTTGAACGCTCACGTCAATATGATCACCGGAATACTTGACCGCGTTGTCGAGCACATTCGCGACGGCCGTTCGCAAATCCTCCGCGCTGCCTCGGACCCTTAGCCCATTTCCATTTTCACTGGCCGCCTGCAATCGGATTGCTTCAGGCTGCAAGTGATGCCGGCCGCGAATCGCCTCCGTGCAGTCGCGGACGATCTGGCCGAAGTCCACCTCGGCCTTGTCTCGTCCCGCCTTCTTGTCCCCGGCGCGACCCGCGCGCAAGACCTGTTCAACAGTTTCAGTGAGCCGGTCGGCATCGCTCAACATGAGCTTGTAGAACTCCTGCTTGCGCGGCTCCCCGAGCTCCCGTCGCTGCAAGGTTTCGAGATGTAGCCGGATTGACGCAATCGGCGTCTTCAGCTCATGGGTTACGGCGTTGATGAAGCTGTCGTGCTGCTCACTGCGCCGCAGTTCGCGCACCAGAAAGATCGTATTCACGACCATGCCGGCAATGATGAGCGCGAAAAAGATGATGCCGAAGAACAGCAGCACGCCCTCGCGCCAGTTGAGGATGATCCATCCGACATTGAGGGCCACCGCCAGCGCGACCAGGCCGATACCCAGGCACAGGAAGAATACGATCGTTCCGCGGCGGCTCGTGATACGCATGGCGTTGAGGTGATTCTACCGCGTTGCCGCTGAGTCTCGAGTCACACCATGGCAGCGATCGTCCTGGGACCGATCGACTACAATCGTTAACGTTTACCGATCAAACTTAAGATGGCCTGTTCGGAGGTCCTTTATGGCCGACAAGAAAGCGGCAAAGCCTGGCGCAGATGATCCCATGCTCCGTCCGCGAGACGCTGCCGTCGAGCTTCAAATCAGTTATCCGACGATCAAGCAATGGATCTACGGACGCAAAGTGCGCGCGATCAAAACTCCCGGCGGCCACTACCGTATCCCTCGCTCGGAAGTTGACCGGCTGCTCTATCGCACGCGTGGACGCAATGAAGACGAACGCCGCGTCACCTTCCAGCGCATCAGCGGACGCAATCAACTGGTGGGAAGAATCGTAGACGTCAGGGTAAGCGGACTGGTCGGACAAGTCACCTTGTCAGTCGGAGGACAGCTGATCACATCGCTGATCACGTCGAGCGCAGTGCGCGAGATGAAGCTGAAGAAGGGGCAAACAGCTGCGGCTTTGATCAAGGCCACCGAAGTGATGATCATTCGGGTGTAACCGACAGGCCATAGAAAACAAAAAGAACCCTGGTCCGCCAGGGTTCTATTGGTTTTTACAAACTGTATACTCAGTCTCCCGCAGCAAAAGATTCCGCCGGCGGAGTAATCAAATGTCCGTTCGGCGCTGCCACCAAACCTTCTTCGATCTCATCCAGCTTCACACGCTTAATATCCCACGCGAGGCCGAGCTTCTGAAGCGCCCAGATGCCGTACCAATTGGTATCGATTTCGTACCACTTCAGTCCGTGCCGCGCTGAAGTTGGATGCGCGTGGTGATTGTTGTGCCATCCCTCGCCGAAGGTCAGCAGGGCGACCCACCAACTGTTAGTCGAGAGATCGCGGGTCGCAAAGCGCCGCGTGCCCCAGGAATGTGTCGCCGAATTGACCAGCCATGTCGCATGCAGTCCAACCACGGTACGCAGGAACGTTCCCCACAGCAGCCACGGAAGTCCGCCAATCGCGAACAAGGCGACGCCGAGAATCACCTGCGGAACGTAGTGATATTTGGTGAGCCAGACATGAAACTTGTCTTTGGCGAGGTCAGGGACATAGCGCGCCAGCGTGGTTGTGTCGTGATGCATGGACTTGCCCATGAGAATCCATCCCATGTGCGCCCACCACTTGCCGTCGATCGGCGAGTGCGGATCGCCGTCCTGGTCCGAATGCTGATGATGAATGCGGTGCGTGGCCACCCAGAAAATCGGGCCGCCCTCAAGCGCCAGAGTGGCGCACACCGTCAGAAAATATTCAACCCACTTGGGACTTTTGTAGCCGCGATGGGTGAGTAGGCGATGATAACTCATGCCAATGCCGAGGCTGCCGGAGACCCACCACAGGAACATGGCGACCAACAGCGCTTTCCAGGTGAAAAAGAACAGCGCGGCGATTGCGCCGACGTGGAACGCAGCCATGAAAAGTGCCGTCACCCAGTTGACTTCGTTGTCTTGTGCTTGTTTTCTTTCCAGATCTTGCAGTTCTATTTCCAAGTAGGGCCCCAATTCTCTAGTCTTCGACGTTGAAGAACCTCTTTCAACCTAGCAGCAGAATCGGGCGGTCGACTGTAATACTTATGTAAAAGCCGCGGGACGGGCATTACGGCAGTAACGGAAGGTCACTCGCGAGGCAGGGATCCAGGCCTTCAAATGTCGCTTCGAAATCGGATAGCGCTTTGGTGTGGCTGGTGGGGCGCGTTTCTTCACGGCCGGCATGTCTTCATGCGGCCTCGCCCTTGACCTGCACTCCCGCCCACTTCTCCAGTAAGGTCAATGTAGCAGCGTAATCCAGATCTTTGTGACCGTCCTCAGTCGCCATCTCGTAGATTTCTTCCACGGTTTCCAGCGCCGGCAGTTTCACGCGTGACTCCTTCGCCGCCTCCAGTGCCAGCCGGATGTCCTTGTGCATCAGCCGCAGCGGAAAATTTGGCGTGAAGTCTCGCTGAAGGATGAACGGCCCCTTATAGTCGACTACTCCCGAGTGGACCATGGTCGCTCCGATAAGGGAGATGAGTTGCTGCGAGTCGACGCCGAGTTTGGTGGCCAGCGTCAGGCCTTCCGCGAAGCCTTCATAAATGAGGGCGATCTGAAGATTCATCGCGATCTTGGTCGCCTGCCCTTTGCCGGATTCCCCCATGCGGAAAATCTTCTTTCCCATGGCGGCGAACAGCGGCTTGAGCCGCTCAATCGTTTCCTCGGGTCCGCCGACCATGAAGACGAGCGTCCCGTCACGCGCGGCGACCTTAGAGCCGGTCATCGGAGCATCCACCCAGGCGACGCCCTTCGCCGCAAGACGTTGCGCAAATTTCACAGTGGCGCTGGGAGAGATCGTGCTCGAATCTGCAATAATCGCGCCTTCCGCGAGCGAGAGCGCGGCCCCCTCTTTGCCGAAGATTACGTCTTCCACCGCATCGGTATCGGAAACGCAAAGCCAGACGACCTCCGCACCTTGGGCCGCTGCCGCCGGTGTCGGAGCAATGCCCGCTCCCTCCACAATTTTTCCCGGAGTCCGGTTCCACACGGTCACCTCGTGTCCAGCCTTGGCCAGGTTCGTGGCCATCGATTGGCCCATAATTCCCAATCCCAGAAACGCAACTTTCATGCAAACACTCCTTCACGATCCGAAAACGGCGCGTTTCCGGATTAGATATGAGCGCATTGTTGAAGGTCAAGCAATCGGGACGAAGAATTCTCGCGGATCCATCGCCCTGGATCCGATTCTCAGGGCAACAGAACCCGGTGAAAATTTCTTCACATCGACATCCCAACAACTATCGGGTATAGTTCGCGCCTGGCTCATCGTTCTTGACAGATTTCCGATCCAAAAAAGGATTTCGAGTGAACTGCTCCCCTCTCAAACACCGCTTGTTGCCTTATATTCTGGCTCTATCCACATCCGTTGTGTGCACCCTTCCACTCCGCGCCCAGACTTCTCTTGTGCGTATCAGCTCCGACAACCTGACCAACACCGACAGTGATCACAAGACGGAGGTCGAACCGCACAGCTTCGCCTGGGGCAACACGATCGTAAGCGCCTTCCATGTCGCACGGCGGCCAGGAACCATTGGATGGGGCAGCGGAGACGTCGGCTTCTCCACGTCAACCGACGGTGGAAAGACTTGGCACTTCGGCGATCTTCCGGGACTCACCATTAACTTCAAGGGTGGGACTTACGGAGCTGCCGCGGACCCGTCGGTGGCATACGACGCGAAGCATGCCCAGTGGCTCATTTCGACGCTCCCGCTGGCTGGTCTCAGCTCGAGTTCAGGCAAGATCGGCGACGTCGCCGTCAGTCGCTCCACGAATGGATTGAGTTGGGGAGCTCCGATCGTCATTGACAAAACCCACCTTGACGACAAGAACTGGACGGTCTGCGACAACACGACTACGAGTCCGTTCTATGGAAACTGCTACACCGAATGGGACCAGGCTTTTGGCACGGGCGATGTGTTAATGAGTGTCTCGAGCGACGGCGGAAAAACCTGGGGAACAGGTCTGCCCTCATCCGATCATGCCGGTGGCCTGGGTGGCGAGCCGGTGGTACAGCCAAACGGAACGGTGATCGTGCCTTTCCAGGGCGGAGGCATTGACGTATTTTCCTCGACCAACGGTGGCGTAAGCTGGGGCAAAAGCCAGCAGATCGCCTCGATCAGCAGCCACTTCGTAGCCGCGGGGCTGCGCAATCCGAACCTGCCGTCGGCGGGAATCGACGGCGCGGGAAATGTCTACGTAGTGTGGTCCGATTGCCGCTTCCGCACGGGCTGCAAGGAAAACGACGTCGTGATGAGCACCTCGGCCGACGGCAAGATCTGGAGCGCCGTCACCCGCGTCCCGATTGACGCGACCACGACCACTGTCGACCATTTCATCCCGGGCATCGGAGTCGATCCCACAACCTCCGGCGCGAACGCGCACCTCACGATCGTCTACTACTATTATCCCAACACGAACTGTACAACAAGCACCTGCCAGTTGGACGTGGGCTTCACCACGTCCGTCGATGGCGGCGCGACCTGGACTGCAGGCGCGCAGATCGCCGGCCCAATGAAGGTCAGTGCGCTACCCATCTCGGACAATGGCCCGATGGTCGCCGATTACATTAGCGTCTCCTACGTAAACGGAAGCCCATTCGGAGTGTTTGCCGTAGCCCAGCCGCTGGTGGGCAGCTCGTTCAACGAGACGATCGACACGACGAAAACCGCGCTGCCAATTTCGTTGGACGCTCCACGCCTCAGTTCAGCCAACGATCGTCCGGTGCCGAATTTCAAGTCGGATCACGAAATGAAATTCTTCTACGACGATGAAGGCCACCGCGAGATTCCGCGTTCGCGTTGGATCACCAACACCGAAAGCCAGTAAACGCGCAAGTGCCCCATTTCTCGTGCGTTCTGTGCGCGAGAAGTGGGGATTTACTTCCGCCATCCTGACGCAACTGAGTCCACCGTCCATCCTGCTACAATCCCGCGCGTTCTTCATTTCGCCACAGCATGCCAATCGGTCCCGTCCAACTTCTTCGTCAGGCAACACCAGGACAGCAGCGAACACTAGTCGCCGCGGCTATGGGATGGGGGCTCGATGCCTTCGATGCCATGCTCTACTCCCTCGTCCTCGCGTCGTTGATGCGGGATCTGGGGATGAGCAAAACCACCGCTGGTTTCCTGGGCACGCTCACTCTTTTGGCCTCTGGAATTGGCGGAGTGCTCTTCGGCTTTCTTGCCGACCGCGTCGGGCGCAAGCAGGCATTGATGGCGAGCATCGTGACCTACTCGATCTGCTCGTTCGCGTCAGGACTTGCTACCAGCATCGCGATGCTGGCCGTGGCGCGCTTCGTGCTCGGCTTAGGCATGGGTGGCGAATGGAACACGGGCGCAACCCTGGTCGCGGAAAGCTGGCCCACCGATCTTCGCGCCAAGGCAATTGCCATGGTGCAGAGTTCGTGGGCACTGGGATTCGCGGTGGCGGCTCTGGTTGCGGGCCCGGTATCACACTATTTCGGATGGCGCGCGGTGTTTTTCGTAGGAATCTTGCCGGCGCTGATCACGTTGTGGATTCAGCGCAGCGTGCCCGAGTCGGAGATGTGGAAGGAACGGTTCACTAAACCGAATCCTCACGACACAGACACAAAATCCGCCGCCGAGATATTCGGTCGGGTTTCCACCGCGGTGATTTTCCGGCCGCCCTACGTAAAGCACACGTTTGCCTTACTGCTGTTCAATTTCTTTGGCATGTTCGCGTGGTGGGGGCTTTTCACCTGGCTGCCGCCGTATCTCTCGCTGCCGATTGAGCAAGGCGGACGCGGCTTCGGCGTTCTCGGCATGACTACGCTGCTGGTTGTCCTCAACTTGTGCGGGATGTTTCCTGGCTACGCCAGCTTCGGGTGGGTCGCAGATCGCATCGGGCGCAGAAATGGCTTTCTGCTTTATTCATCGATGGCCGCTGTTTTGATCCCCCTCTACGCGGCGGCGCGATCGCAGGGGATGTTGTTGGTCTTGGGAACACTCGTTGCTTTCTTCGGCACTGGAATTTTTTCTGGCTCGGGCATCATGGGCAGCGAAATCTTTCCGACGGCAGTACGGGCTCGCGCACTCGGTTTTACTTACAACGGCGCGCGCGCAATGAGTTCGCTCGCACCTCTGGTCATCGGCCGCGTGGGACAGACGAAAGGACTAAGTTGGGCTTTCTATCTCTGTGCAGCGGGATATGTGCTGGCTGCGCTGATGGCCACTCAACTTCCGGAGACGAAAGGAAAGAAGTTGGATTAACTACGTTTCAACACATCTGCGGTATTCACTCAATCGGATCGACCACAACTGACTCGGCACCGGACCCGGGCAACTGCACAATCACAATCGCCGCCAGCACCAGCACAATCCCCAACGTTTGAGCCGGTCGCACGCCTTCCGCGAGCAAAGCTGCCGCCAGCAGGATTGAAAACACCGGTTCCAGACAGCTCGTGACGATGGCCCGCGTCGGCTCGAGGTGTTGCAGGCCAAGGAAGTAGAGAGAAAACGCTCCCAGCACCGAGATCAGCGAAAAGACAAGCAAAAAGACCCATTGGGCCGCCGTGTAGTGGGCCGCGAACACTTTCCATGGAGGATTGACGACCAGCCAGAAAACCGAGGCCGAGACGAGTGTCCACGTCAGAACGCGCCAGCGGTCGTACCGCGCGAGCACGCGATGTCCGCTGACGTTGTAGAAGGCGAATGAAAACGAAGCCACTATTCCGGCGATGAGCCCGTAGGTATCCAGCCTGAATGCCGGGGAGTTTCCCCCGACGATGCCGATCGTCAGCACAATTCCGGCGATTGCGACGGCAACGGCAGCAATCTTTTGAAGCGACAGCTTCTGCTGCCCGCGAATCACGACATAGAGCAATACCCACACCGGCGCCGTGTACTGGAGGATGATCGCAATGGCCACGCTTGTCCTCTGAATGGCAACGTAATAGAAGTAGTTCGACACGGCGACGCCCAGCACGCCGAGCGCGAGGCAATGCAGAAGATCCCGGATTGGAAGATTGATTCGCCGGCGCCCGCCGCGTCCAATGAGAACGGCAAGCAAAACCAGCAAAGAGAACGACGTTCTTGTCTGCGAAAGAATCAGGGGATCGATCGGATGCAACGCTTCTCCCGGGAGTGAGAGTTTGCCGGTAAAGACAGCGCGCCCCAAAGCTGCGGAAACTCCCCAAAGGAATGCAGCCGACGCGATAAAGAAATATCCGCGCAGGGGACGGAAATTTGCTCTGGGCTCGGGAGAGTTCAGGCGTCGATCACCAGGTTCGATGATGAAGCTTGCTGGTGCAGACGGTCAAGGGATGATCGTTGCCGCGAAATATCCGGCCCGACATCTTTTATGCGGCGTCATCGATGTACTCAATATGAATCGTAATCTTGGCAGACTTCGCCAACATGGCAGAAACTGAACAATATTTTTCTTTCGAGAGCCGCACGGCGTCTTCCATCGCCTTTCGCGACACTTTGCCGCCGACGCGGTAGATAAGTTTGATCTCCGTGTATACCTGCGGGTAATCCTCGGCCCGCTGTCCCTCCGCACTGACTTCGAGACCAGTGAACGGCTCGCGCTTTTTGCGCAGAATGCCGACCACATCCGACGCCGTGCAGCCGCAAAGAGCGATCAGCACGAGCTCCATCGGAGTGTTCGCAGTTTTTTCCTTAGCAGTGTCCAGCACAAGGGCGTGACGCGAACCGGCAACGCCGATGTAACGCTCATTGTCGGACCAAAGAACTTTGGCTGAGATCACTTTTCTATCTCCGATTGTCCGTGCTGGGCTCCGGGTGAATCAGCACGCGGAAAAGTTCCGGCGCATCCTGCTTGAAGCGAATTTCCAGCTCCGTCTGAATGTCGTGAACGCGCGAGAGCGGAAGGCCGTCAGGCATGGTGCTGTGGCACGACACGTAAAGCCGTCCGCGAACACGCTTGATGACAAAATCGTGAACGTCAAGAACCTCGGGAAACTGCGAAGCGACGGCCTTTAGGCGATGCTCCAGTTCCGTATCGCTGACAACCTCGTCGGGACGCTCAATGGTCGCCGGTTCGCTCTCGATGTGCGTCACTATGTCTGAAATTTCGGGAACATCACGCTGCATGTCGGCTTCGAGTTCGGTGACTTGGTCATGGGCGTCTTTGAGGGTCATGCGCTCGTCGAGTTCAATGTGCTGCTCGACATGCATGCGGCCGTTGAGTTCCTGCACGCTGATGTCGTGAACATTCAGGTTCTTGTCGGTCGCGGCTGCGCGAATGCGATCGAAGACATTCTCCGAACGCTGAGCGCGGGGCAAAGGCTGCACGGTGACGTCGGCATCGGGCAGGATTCGCCGGACGGAATCGGTTACTGCCGCGACTAATTGTCCGGAGCGCTGAAACGTGACGGTACGCGCCAGTCCTACGGCAAGATCGGCAAAGTAGCGGTTTCCCGCGCGCCGGATGCGCACACGATCTACTTCCAGTACCCCGTCGAGATGGGAGACTGCGTCATAAATCTGCGACCGCACTCCATTGGGGGCCGCATCAAGCAGAGCGTCAATCGTGCGCCGGGCCAGACGCCAACTCACCGACACGACAACACCGGCGACGACCAATGCGGCAACCGGATCGGCATCCCGTAGCCAGTCAATGTGCAAGGTGCGGCCTGCCAGTACCAGCGCAAGTCCCAGAACCACAACTCCCGCGGACCAGATATCCGTCGAGAAATGAAGGGCGTCGGCCTCCAGCGCCTGGCTATCGTACTTGTTGGCGATCTTTCCCAGCGCGCGAGAGCGCCACCAGTCCACGCACATGGAAACCAGCATCACTACGAAAGCGGCGATGGAGGGCTCGATATCAATCTGGCGGAAAAACAGGCGCAGCACCGCTTCGTAGATGATCCAGGCGCAAGTGAGCAGCAGGAGCCCGGTCTCAACGAATGCGGAAAAGTTCTCCACCTTCCCGTGACCGTATTGATGGTCGGCATCGGCGGGCTTGTCGGAAACACGAACCGAGAAAAAAGTGAGGATCGAAGCGATCAGATCGAGACCGGAATGCGCGGCCTCAGAGAGAATTCCCAAGCTTCCGGTGGTAACCCCAACTGCGATTTTAAGTCCGGTGATGACAACTGCAGCCAAAACGGAGTTCCCCGCCACGGCGCGCTTTTCAGCGCGCATCAACTCCGAGGGGACCGCCGGACTGCTGGACATTCAGGCATTATCGCTGGTGCGAGCATTAGCGACAAGCGAAGCGCGGGACCTGACCTTGTCATACTCTAACCGGATTGGTTGCTGCGATCCAACGAGCAGCCGGCAGGTCAGTCCCTTATGCTAGGATTCTTTGCTTGGCAATTTTTCACCTTTCTGGTGGACCAATCCTGGAGGAAAAGAGTTATGCGTAAGAGTTGGCTGCTGTGTGTTCTCCTTGGGACGCTGGCCTGGGGACAAACCGCCCCGAGTTCGCCTCTGCCGGCGCATCCGGCGCCGGCCGGAAATCAGGCGGTGCCGCATACCCCGGCCGCGCCGGTGGACGCTTCCGCATCGGTTCCCGCAGATGCGGCCGTGATCACGGTGAACGGAGTTTGCCCACCTCAGCCCAAGCCAGCTACAGCGGCGGCTGCCACGAAAACAGCGGCCAAGGCTGCTCCTTCAAAGGGCACGCCAGCCAATTGCAAAACAGTGATCACTAAAGCCGAATTTGAGAAGCTGACGGCGGCGATCGCCCCCACGGTAACGCCGCAGTTAAAGCGGCAATTGTCAGCTGCTTTGCCGCGATTCGTCGCCCTTTCGGCCGAGGCTCGCAAAGAAGGTCTCGACAAGAAGGACGATTACAAGGAAATGCTCAAGTTCGTGCAGATGCAGATACTGACCAACCAGCTTCAACGCGAACTTCAGAAGGAAGCGGCGGACGTCCCTCCCGCCGAGATCGAAAAATATTACAAAGACAATCCCGAGGCCTACACTCAGTACAACTTCGACCGCTTGTTTGTGCCGCGGGTCAAGCAGGGTGAGAATGAGGCAAAAGACGATGACGAAAAACTAACCGAAGAACAACAGAAGGCGAAAGAAGCGGCCGAGAAAACCAAGGCTGAGGAAAATGAGAAGACGATGGCCAAGGTGGCCGCCGATCTGCGGGAACGGGCAGCCAAAGGTGAAGACTTCATGAAGTTGCAGAAGGAAGCCTTCGAAGCCGCCGGCCTGAAGGTTGATACTCCGAACGTTGTTTTGTCGAACGTGCGCCGCACCGGCCTCCAGGGCGCGCATACGGCTGCTTTCGACCTGAAGCCGGGTGAAGTTTCGCAAGTGATTAGCGATGCGGGGGGCCACTACATCTACAAGCTGAACAGCACCAGCCAAGTTCCATTCGAGCAGGCGAAGAATGAGATCCACAGCAAATTGCAGAACGATCGCGTGCGCGACAAAATGGAAAAGTTGAATTCCTCATTCACCTCAGAGTTGAACCAGGCGTATTTTGGTGCAGCTGGGACCGGATCGCTGCCTCCGCACCCGGGACGGCCCGGTGGCATGCCTCCTATGCCCTCACCCGCTCAGCAGCAGACCCCGCCTCCTGCGCAACCGCCAGCCGCAGAACCGAACTGATGGCCAAGCCTGTCGTTGTCGTTACCGGCGTTTCCGGAAACCTAGGCTCCAGGCTGGTTCCAACGCTCGGGACATATTCGGTGATTGGGGTGGACGTGAATCCGCCCCAAACCGAAGCCGAGATGCAGTTTGAGAGGCTGGATCTGGGCGCTGAATCGTCCACGCGCACGCTTTACGAATTGCTGCGCGACACCCGCGCTTATGCCGTCGTGCACCTGGCGTTTGTTCTGGATCCGGTGCGCGCAGGGGTGCTGGACGTAGACCGCATGTGGCAGATCAACGTGTCGGGAACTGCTCGCGTGATGGAAGCCGTTACCGAAGCGAACCGCACATCCGATGGCGGGGTGAAACAGTTCATTTTTCCCAGCAGCGTGTCCATTTACGGTTCGGATTCTCCGCAAGCTTTCACCGAGGAATCTCCTTTGGCCGCGCACACGCTGCCCTACGCGATTCACAAGATGGAAGCGGACCAGGTGGTCCAACAGCGTTGCTCTTCCCTGCGGGGGTGCAGCGTCTACATTCTGAGGCCACATATTTTTTCAGGGGCAACAGTCGAGAATTACATGCTGGGAGCCTTTCGTGGCATCCCAAACGGAAAGGGCCCGCGTGCAGAAAAAATGCGCAGCGCGGGAAAGCGAGTGCCCTGCATGTTGCCGCGGGGCCAGCAATATCTCGACAACAAGATTCAGTTTGTCCACGTCGACGACATGGCGCGACTGGTCAAACACATTCTCCAGCGGGAGCCCGAATCGCAACGCCTCACTGTAATCAATGTGGCCGGCCGCGGCGAACCAGTGACATTCGCGGGATGCATCGAGGCGGCCAAAGCCAAGCTTTGGCGAGCTCCCGGAAAATGGGCGTTCCGCAAGGTTCTTGAGTTCCTCTGGAAGCGGCAAATCTCTGCCATTCCACCCGAGGCCGCGCCGTACATGACCGGTCAATACATCATGAATACCGATCGGCTCCGGCGCTTCCTCGGTCCGGAGTACGAACATGTCATTCGCTACACCATTGCTGACGCCTTCGGGGACTCCTTCCGGGAGAGCACCCCGATCGCCTGAGTTCTTCCCTGGTCAGCGCGTCTGTGTAAGAGCGCATCCAGAGACCACTTTCCCGGCCCATTAATCAGCAGAAAGACCATAGTCAAAAGCTGTGCGTAGTCTGCACGCCCTTCGTGCAGGACGGCCCACATTCCCACTTTCGGCGGAGCCGGTGGAAATGGCAATGGCGAAGTCCCCAAATAAAGCGAAATCTTTGTCGAGAGAATCGCGACGATCATTTCGCCGATGAAGGGAATCGAGATGAGCCTCGTCATGAACCCAGAGAGCACGAGCAATCCACCGATGATTTCGAGATAGGCGACGAAATCCGCTGTGACGTGCGGATAAGGTATTCCCAGTTTTGTGAAACGGCCGACTCCCTGGTTCGTGTAGACGAACTTCAAGATTCCTTCCCAGAAAAATACTCCACCGGCCATGAGGCGCAGCACCATCGTGGAGTTCGGGCCGTTCACCGGCGGATTTAAGAGCCAAAGCATGAACTTCTTCATTTCGCATCCTCAGTGCGCTGGTAGCGCGTTGCCGATGAGAACTGCCTCTACGCTGATTTATTCCCGAGAATATTTTTCGCAGACGCGGGAATAAAACGGGCAGCGACGGAGTTTATGCTATGGAGGTGCCATACGACCGACTGCCATCCGCGACATTTGAGGATCTGGCCTTGCCGCTTTTCGACCAGCTCTACAACTTCGCGCACTGGCTGACGCAGGACGCGTCCGAGGCTGAGGATCTCGTGCAAGAAACCTACGCGAAGGCGTTGCGAGGATTTTCCGGCTTTCAGGTGGGAACAAACTTTCGCGCATGGATGTTCCGCATCCTGCGAAATTCGTTCCTGACCTCGCGCACCGGACTGAAATCAACGGTTGCGCTGGCAGATGATGCGGACGAAACGATTCCTTCCGCCGAACCGACGCCCGAAGATTCTTTGATCGCGCAGGCGAATCGCGAGTCCGTGCGCCATGCGCTACGCGAACTCTCCGTGCCGTTTCGGGAGGTTCTGTTGCTCTGCGAGGTCGAAGAAATGTCCTATGAAGAAATCTCGCAAACGCTGACGATTCCGATCGGAACCGTAATGTCGCGGCTGTCGCGGGCGCGGAAGGCCTTGCGAGTTCGCTTGCAGGCGAAGCTTCAGGGAGGACCTGATGGCGTGTGAATCCTGGAGTTCGAAGCTCGATGCCTATGTGGATGGTGAACTCGCTTCGCCAGAGGCCAGCGCGGTTGCCGAGCATTTAAGGCAATGCGCGGCCTGCACGGCGGATGCTCTTGGAAGGACCCAGCTCAAGCGATCGATTGCGATTGCCGGAAAGGCCTACGCCCCGAGCGCAGAATTTCGCTCCAAAATGATGCAGAGCATCAATAGCAAGTCACCGCGGAAGCGCTTATGGCTTTGGAGGCCCCTCATGGCGACGGCGGGATTGTTGATCGCCCTGGCGGCACTCTTCTTGTATTGGAACCAGCGGAATACCGAACGGACTCGCGCCTACAGCGAACTGACCGACCTGCATGTAGCAACTCTGGCCAGCACAACCCCTGTAGATGTGATCTCGACGGATCGGCATACGGTCAAGCCATGGTTTCAAGGGAAACTTCCCTTCACCTTTGATCTGCCTGAGGTGCAGGGCACTGAGTTTACTCTCGTGGGCGGCAGGGTCGCATATTTTGAACAATCTCCCGGCGCGCATTTGATCTATCAACTCCGCAAGCACGAGATCTCCGTGTTCATCTTCCAGGACCGCGGAACCATGTCATTCCCCTCCGGCGCAAGGCCGGAACTCTCTTTCAGCAGTGAGAGCTGGGTGAAGAACGGATTGCGATATTTTGTCGTGGGAGATGTGAGCGCGCATGATATCGAGGCCTTGAGCCAGCTTCTGCAGGGCGCGGGATAGGTCGCGCGGCGAAACCGCTTAGGCCGGCCGAAACATGCTATTTCTTTCCTCGAAACAGGCCCGCGATCCCAAAAGTATACGGAGTCCAGCTCGCCTCGGCGAATCCAGCCTGTCTCATTCTCTCAAGCATCTCTTCAGGAGCGGGAAATCTCTCGACGGAAGCCGGAAGATACGCATACGGTCCCCGGACACCGGAGATCGATGTTCCAATCCGCGGCACAATCTTCTTGAAGTAAAACTGATAGAACGAACCCATCACGCCTTTGGGCTTTCCGCAGTCTAGAATGCCGCATTCGCCTCCCGGGCGGAGTACGCGCAGAATTTCGCATAGTCCCGCATCGTAGTCCGCAAGATTGCGAAATCCAAAAGCCGACGTCACGAGATCAAAGTGTTCGCCAGGGAACGGCAAGTTTAGGGCATCGGCTTCGATCCAGCCGGGCGCATTTGCTTTGGCAGACTTGGCCCGCGCGCGCTGCAGCATGGCGCGAGAAAAATCCGCCCCGATGACCTGCGAAGATGACTCTGCTGCCCGCTTTCGAAGCGCAAATGCCATGTCTCCAGTCCCGCAACAGAGGTCCAGAGCGCGAGCGTTAGGAAGGGCGAGAATCTGACGGAACGTGCGTGCCGCACGCCACCACCAGGTGCGATCGACATTGAACGATAGGAGATGGTTCAGCAGGTCGTAACGCGGCGCGATCGAGGTGAACATTTCGCGCACAGCAAGGGCGGCCGACGCTTTGTCGCGCGCCCCTTCGGGCGCGGCTCCGACCACATTGGATTTGACAGGACCAGACACGAGAACCGGATCGCGGGTCAACGCCGTTTCTTGCCCCTTAGTTTCTTGCCCTTCAATTGCTGAACAAGACTCTCCACTTGAAGCAAATGGTTCGTGTCATGTCCCGCAAACATGCGGACCACGTGAGCAACCGTTTCTTTTCCGCGTTCGAGGTGCATCCCATGGTTGTCCCAGATTTCCCGGGAAATCTCTTTCAACATGGCGAGATTGTTTTCACGCAGCACGCGGAAGGTCTCCAGTGAACGCTTCGCGTCCCGCTTCTGATATTCAAACACCGATGCCCATGCGTCCTGATCGAAGGGCTGAATCGTGACTCCATCTTCGCCAATGATGGAACGCATCCGCCAACTCCCCACGATTTCGGCGTCCGCCAGGTGCGCGATGATTTCGGCGATCGACCATTTTCCCGGTTCCGGCCGCCACTTCAGCTGTTTCGGCGTGAGTCGCTGGATCGACTTCTTGAGCTTCGCGGCGGTCGAGCGCTGCACTTTGACCGCGTCGTGACCTTCGACGTATCCCAAAATGCGCTGAATGTATTGCTGTGCGGTTTCCTGCATATTGATCTCCCGTTATTTTCCCCAGACCCATCCGCCCCGAGAAAGTCTGCGCAGCTCATCCACGGCGTTAAGAACCGCACCTTCAGGCACGTCGCTTGCGACCTCGACCTTACCGATCTCCCGCGGCAACACAAAGTGAACGACGCCATTTTGGGTTTTCTTATCGGACTGAAGCCGGCCCAGAATCTTCCGCGAATTGACGTTCACTTCCGGCAAGCGGCCGAGACTCAGAACTGCGTCGGCGATACGCCCAGCCGTGACGCTGTCAGTTCGGCCAACGCTAAGAGCAATATTCGTGGCGGCAATGATGCCCCATGCGACCGCTTCCCCGTGCAATAACTTCTTGTAGCCTGTTTCGCTTTCAAGAGCATGACCGATCGTATGGCCGAGGTTCAGCACGCGCCGCAGCCCGCCTTCATGCTCGTCTGCGGATACAACCTCCGCCTTCAGTTTCACCGACTGCGCGATGAGCCACTCCAGTTCGACCGGATCGCGTTTCAGGATGCGGGCACGATTCTGTTCAAAGCGCAAAAACAGTTCGACACTACCGATGATTCCGCACTTAAGCGCCTCGTATAATCCGGCGCGAAACTCTCGATCGGGTAGCGTTTTCGTGACGGTCGGATCGATGAGCACTACTCGGGGATGATGAAACGTCCCGATAAGATTCTTACCCGCAACGAGATTCACGCCCGTCTTGCCGCCGATCGAGGCATCGACCTGTGACAGCACGGTGGTAGGAACCTGCACCAACTCGACCCCGCGCATGTAGAGCGAAGCCAATAGTCCACCGACATCTCCAACCACTCCACCGCCCAGAGCAATAATCACCGACTTGCGCTCGGCGCCCAGCTTTGCCAGTTTTTCCGCAAGGGCCTCGACGGTTGCTAGCTTTTTTGCAGGTTCGCCATCCTGCATAACTAATACTTGTGGGGCAAATCCCGCGGCTTTCAAGGACGAAATCAGCTTCGATCCCCAGCGCTTTCGAACCGGAGGCACCGTGAGTACAAAGATCTTGCTCGCCTGCGGCAGAAGATCGCCCAGGACCGATCCTGCACGCGTCAGGAGGCCATTTTCGATCCAGGCCTGATAGGGCCGGGGCAGCACATGAATGGTGGCTTGCGCCATTGCGTTTCCATCATAGCGTATGGCTACTTAGGATCAAGAGCACCCGGCGCCCGAGAAAACAGCGTTTCTAAGTAATTTCGGTCATGAGTTCTTGCCCCCGCTCCCGTCTGGTCCCGGAAAGACCAGTGATGCCGCAATTGAGACCAGCAACACGGTTCCCATCACGGACAGAGTAATTGGCGTCGAGACCCGGTAGTAGTCGGAGGCGAGCATCTTGATTCCAACCAGAATCAACATGAACGCCAAACCTTTGGGCAGGAAGCGGAAGAGCTTCATCAAACCGGAGACGGCAAAGTACATCGAGCGCAGCCCGAGAATCGCAAAAACGTTCGAGGTGAAGACGACGAACGCATTTAGAGTGATGGCCAGAACAGCCGGGATAGAATCCACGGCAAAGAGCAAATCGCTGGTCTCAATGACCAGCAGCACGACCAGAAGAGGCGTTGCGGCGAGCGCAGCGGTCGTTGGGTCGCGTACGATAAATTTTCCGCCACGATAGTCCTGCGTGACCGGCAGGATGCGCTGCAGCATCTTCACCAGCGGGTTCGATGCGGGATTCACCTTGTGTCCGCCACTAAACCCGAGCTGAATTCCGCTGTAGATCAGTAAAGCACCGAGACCATAGAGAATCCAGTGGAAGCGGTTAAGCAGTTCAACACCCGCCAGAATAAACACGAGACGCATCATCAATGCGCCAATTACTCCCCAAAACAACACGCGATGTTGTTGCTGCTCGGGAACGGCGAAGTAGTTGAAGATCACGAGAAACAGGAAGAGATTATCTACGCTCAGCGAGAGTTCCAGCAGATATCCGGCGGCAAATTCCAGCGCCGTCTGGCGGCCTTGCCAATGAAAGAGGATTGCAAAAAATGCGGCGGCCAATGCGACGTATATCGAGCTCAATCCCAATGCTGCACGAAAGCTAGACGCACGCCCTGGCCGGTGAAAGACACGTAGATCGAGCACCAGCATGCCCAGCGCGAAGACGATGAAGAGGACCCAGAGTAGGAGCACGTAAGGTTCCCGAGCGGCTTGCAGATTATCGATGAATGTGTGGGACGATGAATGCCGCGAATCGCGAGCTTTGGCTGCGAATCAAGACCGGGCGACCTCTTGTGCTCGCAGTTCGTGGCTCGCAGTTCGTGGCTCGAAGCTCGATTCTCAGAGCTATTTTGCTCTTCCCCGCTTTCCACTCACCCAGCCGTCCCACAAGTCGAATGCTTTGAACATCTCTTCCGAGTGCGTGTCGAGGATGGTCTGCTGAATCTGATCGTGTGTGAGCCGCGGGCCGATCTTTTCCGGCAGGTTCGCCAGTTCGATGCTCAGAGCTGCCGCTTCGGCGACATGCTTCTTCAGTTGGGCAAAGTCCACTTTATCGTAAGTGTCGGAAACCGCGTGGTAGTTCTCCAGATAATTCGCCTCCACTTGATCGGCCACAAACGTGGGGACACCTTCCAGCATGAAATCAAAATGATCAGTGCCCCATTCCATGTCGGGCTTCAAGTCCGTGACGCCGAACTGAGCCAGTGGAGCAATCAGTGATTTGGCTCGAACAATTACATCTGTGCGGCCACCAACGGCGAATCCAGTCGTCTTGCCTGTTCCCGAGTCATAAATGATTACTCCGGCGGCTTTGTCGAGTTCCGATCGATGGTTGAATGCGTAGGCACGTGAGCCGAGAAGTCCCTCCTCTTCGCCTGAGAAAAGAATGAACCGGATGGAGCGCCGCGGCTTCACTCCAGAGGCTTTGATTGCGTGCAGGGCGTCAACGACGAGTGCGGCATTGCATCCGTTATCGAGCGCCCCCGTGCCGAGTTCCCAGGAATCGAGATGCGCACCGACGATCACAAATTCATCGGGTTGCTCTCTGCCCTTGATTTCCGCAATCACATTCGCAGTTTTGATCGGTCCGCCAAGCTGATTGGGAATCGCCAGGTCGGCCCACACGAGATTCCCGGCGGCTAACAGCCGCGCGATGCGCTCACCATCTTCACGCGCCACGATGACCATGGGCAATTTGTCGATCTCACCGGCGCCGGAGTTGGTGTGCCGGTAAAGGATGTCATGTTCGCGCGTCGCCAGGAAGGCAATCGCCCTCGCTTTGCCTTTCACCGCTAGGTCGACGATCGGCAGCGCATTCATGTATTCGGCGAACAGGTCGGCCCATGTCTTCAGAACGACCGTGTGCACCAGCACGATTTTGCCGGAGATGTCGCCGGCTTTCCGGAAGTCGTCGGCCGTGCCTTCGCCTACGTCCACGATGGGAACATGCTTGACCGGAGCGAGGGCAGGGGCCCACGCCACCGAGACGGCGCGCACCCGGAAAGTTGAAAGCACCGTCGCCCCTCCTACTCTTGTCGGGCTGACCTGATAGGAAGTCGCGGCAGTCATCTCTGTAGCGCCTTCGGCCCAGGAGTTCGGAATCTCGAATCCTTCTGTGTGTACGTTATCGGCGCCTGCCGCGGTAAAGGCCTGAATGCCCCATTGCACGGCATGTTCCATGGCCGGCGTTCCAGGGACGCGGCCTCCAATCTCATCCGTCAGCCGATGAAGATTGTCCTGCAAGGTAGATGGTTGCAATGCAGCCTGAATGACTCGATTCACTTCGTCATTGTCAGCGGAAAGGGGAAGGGCGAAAAGAAAAGCAGAGACGATACAAACAAAGAACAGGGACTTTGCCGTTCGCATATCGCAGTGATTAGAAATGAAAAGCGGAAAAGCGGCAACCTGGAAGCAGCATCATCTCCCACTTAAGCCAACATCGGGCTTGAATGGGCCACCCATGATAGACCACTGACGATAGACCACTGACGATTCGTTCGTTTCGCCATCAGTGGTTTTGAGGGGGCGGCAGCGGTTCCATCTTGTCGAGGATGCGCGCGGTCTCCAGCACGACTTCTCCGACGATGGCTAGACTTTTGGGGCTGAGCTTGTCAGGAGTATCTTGCGCGCTGTGCCAGAAAACGTTGTTGTAGCCATAAGAAAAATCGATCAGGTCAGCGCAGGCCACGCCGCGCTTCATGAATGGAATGTGGTCGTCATCAACTTTGTTTTCGCGCGCGAAGAAGTGCGACTGGTATCCCAGCCGCTTTGCCGCCTCGCCAACTACATCCTCGAGCCACGGAGTTGAGTTCTGGTCATGATCAATATTCAAATCAGCATCGCCGATCATGTCTGCAAGCAGAAATGCTTTGATCTTTTTCAGCGTTCCATCGCTCTGCCACTTTTCTGCCAGATGGGTGATGCCGTAGAGGCTGTCCTTCATAAATTCCATCTGCGTATCGGGGACCATAGCCTCTTCGGCGTCATCCCAGACAAGCCAGATGCTGTACCCGTCACGCGTCTTACCGCGCAGTTGGTTCGCCAATTCAAGCAGCAGGGCGCTTGATGAACCGCCGTCATTGGCCCCGACATACGAAGTGTTACGTAAGGGATAATTTGTATCGTAATGGCTGGCAATGACAATGATGCCGTCTTTCGAACCAGGAAATTTCGCGATGATGTTATGCACCGGAAACTTTCCGACCGGTGTATCGGCGGTGAATGTGTCATCCTCCATTTGATCACTCTTGAGGCGAGCCGAGAGATAATCCTCGACTTTCTTGTGGTTCTCGCTGCTCAAAGGGCGAGGACCAAACTTCACGATTTCCTTCACATATTGCATCGCGCGATCGCTCTCGAATGTGGGAGGAGGACCGCTGTCGGGTGGAAAATTCAGCACTGCTTTGTCTGGATCAAGCGCTGCCGGCGGTTGGACCTCGATTGTTTCTTTCTCGCGATCGCAGGCGAAAAGAGCCAGAACCGGCACCAGCAACATGCACGGCAAGAATCTGAGTCGTCCCATTACGCCTGCTTCGCTTTCTCACGCGCGGCGCGGTTCTCCGGATGCACCAGCCACGCCACGCCGATGCTGATGCCGTACAGGATCACCATAGGAGCGGCAAATACGCACATGTTCGTGATGTCCGGAGTCGGCGTAATAATGGCCGCAAGAATGAAGATTACGAGAATCGCGTAGCGGAAGTTCTTGATCATGAAGCCTGGGCTCATGATACCCATGAACGCCAGAAAGAAAACCAGCACCGGCATCTCGAAGATCAGGCCCATCCCCAATACGATGCTCAAGAAAAGCTGCGTGTATTCACCGATGGTGATCATGGGTTGAAACTGCGAGCCCATTGTGATCAGAAAGTCCAGCGCGCGGGGATAGACGATCTTGTAGCCGAAGTATCCCCCGGATAGAAACAACGCGATCGTCGAGACCATAAACGGCACGACGTAGCGCTTTTCCTTGCGATACAGGCCCGGAGAGATGAACATCCAAACCTGGTAAAGGACAAAAGGCGAGGTAAGAAATAGTCCAGCCAGCGCCGCCACCTTCAAGTAAAGGTTGAAGGGATCAGTGGGGTTAAGGAAGCCCAGCTTCGCAGGTAGATGATGCTTCGTCAGCACGTCCGTAATCGGACGCTGCATGAAGTCGTAGATGCGCTCGACCTTCCACCAGCATGCGCCAAATCCTACGGCTACGGCAACGATCGAGTAGATGACCCGCTTACGAAGCTCCTCGAGATGATCGAGGAAGCCCATCGCAGGCATGGACTCTTTTTCGTCTTCTTCGGCGGGGGCAGCCGCAAGTTCAGGCATGCGATTCCTGGGAGGGCGGTGATGTCACCGAGTTGGGCGCTGTCACGGCCTCGGTCGCAACCGGTTCCGATCCACTGTCACGAGCCGGGGAGTCGGCTTCATCATTCGAGGCGGCAAGCGTCGCGGGGGCCGCAACTGCGGGCGGAGAGCTCGTCAACGTCCGGCTGGTAGTGTAGGCGGGTGCAGGGCTGGGCGGCAGGACCTGCTGCTTCTTCTCGACTTCGAGTTGCGAGATTTCCTGCTCGATCTGCGCTTTGAATTCATTCGAGGCCCGCTTGAACTCGTTCATGTACTTTGCGACCTGGCGGGCAATCTCCGGCAACTTCTTGGGCCCAAAAATGATAAGGGCCAGGAAGAACAGGAAGATCGTCTCGGAGAAACTCATGCACGCCATCATACTGCCCAAGGCGGAAAGGCGGCAATCCACCTCAGATGAGAGTAGCGTCTAAGGTTGAATTCTCGTAGTCGCCTATCGGAGGCGTCATCCCGACACCCGCACTCAGTCAGACGAGGGATATGGATCGATGTTCGGTTTTTGTAACTAGGCAAGATAGTTGTTGCATACATCGCTGCTGTCGTACAAAATGCTCCCGCTCCAGCAGCCGTCTTTCGTCACCTGGGCCCCTTAACAAAGTACCTCCGAGGACAAGCATTGAGGGCGAACTTACACGCTCGACTTTTCCTTGTCACCACGCTTGCATTTCTGCAACTGGGTCCGCTGACGCTCCGGGCGCAGGAATCTGGCGAGAATCTTCGTCCCGACGAGATGTCCGATCTTGTCGTATCCAGCTTGTCGCTCTCCCCTCTGTATCCGTTGCCGGGAGAAACCGTCGATGTGGACGCCGGGGTTTACAACCGCTCGACTCACGCCGAGAAGAAGCTTGCCGTGGTTCTGTTCGCAGGCGGCACGAAAATCGCACTTCAAACCATTGATCTGAAATCGGGTGAGAAGCGGACTCTGCGTTTCTTGTGGCAGCCCAAGGAGGAAGGTCAGGCCAAGCTGATGTTGCGCCTGGATCCCGACCAAACCCGCGTAGCGCTGGACCGTCGCGAGTGGGAAACGTCCATTGAGACCGTAGTCGCGCGAAGACCTGCGACGGCCGCAGACTTTGCCGTTTCGAGCTTGCAATTTGGAAACCTCAAAGACCAGCCTTCCAGTTTGCGGGCCGTCATAACAAATAAGGGAACCGCCGCGGCTAGTGCGCCCCTCGTGGTACGAGTCGACGGGCTGGTGGCGGGCATGCAGTTGGTTATTGTTCCGGCTGAGGGGCGCGAAGCAGTGGAAATTCCCTGGCCAGCCGCAGGCTTTGACGGACAGTTCTCCGCAGAGATTAACCCCCGCTTTCGGGCGGACGAAAAGACGCCGGGCGACAATCTTCTATCGAAGGACCTGCGTCCACCACTGGGGCTGGCTATTCAGGATCTATCTATTTCAACTACGCAGTCTGGTTCGAAAGGACTCCGCCAAGCAACCCTTGGCTTTCGGATCGTAAACACGGGTCGGAGCGCGATCACCAACACTTTTCGTACCCTCATTTCTGGATCCCCCGGAGCAGCGGGCAACCCCCCCGGCTCCTACTCCATGACCACACAAGGGCTTCCAGTGGGAGGTTCCGTCTACGTCTCGCGCACCATCGCCCTGCCCCCGGGTGGTCTTGCCGTGAACGTGGAGGCGGATGCTGACCATAAAATCCAGCTGCCCAGCAGAACCAGCACGATAGCCACGGCAAACTTTGCGGCTCTCGCATCTTCAAAGACACAGTGGAATTCCATCGGGCCCAATGTCATCGTTACTGGCACGGCACAGTTTCGTTCGAACGGCCGGGTAACAGCGATCGCCATCGACCCCTCCACACCATCCACCATTTATGTCGGTGCAGTTGGATCGGGCGTTTGGAAAACGGCGGATGGGGGCGGCTCGTGGGCGCCCGTTACAGACAGCTTGCCTTCGCTCGACGTTGCCGCCATTGCCGTGGATCCTACGACGCCATCCAACGTCTACGTTGCGCTGGTGAATGCAGGAGTCTTTCGGTCGACCGACGCCGGCGCAAGCTGGACTCAACTGTCCACGGACCTGGGCGCCGAAGTGCGCTGGGGTGTTCTGATTGTTAGTCCGGCTGATCCGCGAGTAATTTTCCTAACCACTTCGGCGGGCGTCTACCGCTCGGGCAATTCGGGAGTGACCTGGCGGCTTTCCAATTCCCGGGGCAGAGCTACCGACCTGGTAATCGATCCCACCAACCCCAAGGTGCTCTATGCAGGCATTTCAGGAGTCGGCATCTATAAGACGACTACCGGCGGGGTGGGTGGCAATCGGGCCTGGGTCCAACTGACTTCCGGGCTACCTTCCAGCGACGTAGAACAGGTTACGCTGGCGCTGTGCCGGGGCACACCGGGCACGATCTACGCAGGTTATTCGCGGACTTCCGGCTATCAGTTGTACCGCACTAACGATTCCGGCGCTTCGTGGTCCGTGCAGACTACCGCGCCTTTTTCCGATCTGTACAACGACGACATCGGTGTCGATCCCGCAGATCCGAACACCGTCTATATTACGGGCGTTGGTTTTTACCGGTCGACGGACGGCGGCGCGACCTTCTCTGCCATCTCCGGCTTGCACGCGGACAACCATGCCTTTGCCAGCGATCCCGTGACGGCCGGACTGATTTATGTAGGCGATGACGGAGGAATTTACCAGTCGCCCGATCGCGGCAACAGCTGGACCTTTCTCGGAACTGGAATGGCCAACACCGAACTCTACGATATCGCTGACGCGGCAACGCAACCCAACATCGTGATTGCAGGCGTCCAGGACAATGGCAACATCAAATACGACGCAAGCAGCACGGTGTGGAACCAGATCGGCGGCTTCGGCGATGGTGCGACGGTCGACATCGATCCGACCAACGAGCAGGTGCTTTACGCCATGGGTCAGGGCATCGACAGTCTGGCGCGGTCCTCCGACGGCGGAGTTTCTTTCATGAATATTGCTGGAGGGCTTCCTCCCGGAATCGGGAAGGGCGGCTGCGCAGTTTACAACACCCACTTTCAGGTTCATCCCACGCAAGCGAACATAATGTTGGCATCTCCCTCGCCGTGTGGTCCGCTCTACCAGACCACGAACACGCAGCCCCCTGGCAACTGGGCGGCATTGTTTACACCGCCAGCCGGCAGTGTGGTGCGCTCTGCCGTAGATCCAAGCGTGAACCTCTACTATGCGGGAACGACCGACGGACACCTGTACGCGGGAGCCGCCGGTGCAAACTGGCAGGATGTTTTTACCCATCCTGCTGGCGCTGTGGTCAGTGACATAGAGATTGACTCGGAAGATCCCGCTACGGTTTATGCGGCGTTCAGCGGCACTGGCGCGGGGCGTGTCTATCGCTTGCGGCGGTCCTCCGCAGCACCCGTCTCCATGACGGCCAACGACATTACGTCGGACCTGCCTTTCGGCCTGACGATTGGCCCTGTTAGCCCCAGCGGAGGCGATCTCGCCGTGGATCGCTTGTTGCCGCTTACTATCTACGTGGGCACCAACCACGGCGTTTACTGCGGCCGAACCAGCGATGGCGGCAACACCTGGTACTGGTTGCCCTACATGAACGGGATGCCCGCCGCCAATGTCGCCGATCTTGAAGTGCAACCGACCACCGGAGCGTTGCGGGCCGCCACCTTCGGTCGCGCCGCCTACGAGGTATACACAGACGATCCCATTGGCAGCCTTCTTGGCGCGGACGGAAGAGTGACTCTGCTCCGAGTGCACGACCTGGGAACAGGCTACGGCCCACCGACCGATTTCCTCGACGTCGAAGTGGTTGCCTGGCTCGACTCCATGCCCGGAAGAGCATTCGGATTTCAACTTCGGAGCGACGCCAACCAAAGTGCGCGACGCGGGATGTTGAAGCTTCTTCGCCTCGCGTTCAACAACGACCGCCAAGTACACATTGACTACATTCGTACCGGATTTCGCAATGGACGGATCCTGCGTGTCTGGTTCAATCCTTAGAGTCGAAAAGGCTCGAAGAATTTTGGAGGGACGTGTAGCATGAAACATCTGGGAATCGCACTTACAACGATTTTGATCCTGCTCCTGCTGTCAGTCGCAGCGTCAGCACAGGTGAACGCGAGCGGGAAGATCACCCTGCTGCGGGTCCACGATCTGGGCACCGGATACGGTCCTCCGTCAGACTTTATCGACGTGGAAGCGGTCCTCTGGCTCGACAGCCAGCCGGGTAAAGCCTTCGGCTTTCAGTTGCGGAATGATCAGTTTCTTCCAGCCCGACAGGGGATGCTCGACCTGCTCCGGGACGCATTCGCCAACAACTGGAACGTGAGCATTGATTACCTCATGCCTGCGGGCCACACCAATAATTTTGTCCTGATACGCGCCTGGGCCACAAAACCTGCGGTCAATCCCATCGTGATTCATCCAGCCGCAAATCCGTAGGCTGCGGCTAAGCAACGGCAGCTGTATCGAGGATGGATGCTTCGACTGCGCTGTGGGGGCCTCGCTTGCGCTGGCATCACTGCTTTGCTCACACGACACCCGGTTTCCGCATCTCAGTTATTGGGCCAGTGACCGAACCGATTTGGACAGGTTACTAGCGTGACCATTCGGGTTCGAGGCCGTCTAAACTAGTGATATACTCAGTGTATTCAGTGTGGTAGCCGGGGTGGAAGCAAGCCCCAAACGAAGGACATTTCATGGCTCGTAGTTCACGCCGGTCGCTTTTCCTGGTGCTCTTTTTCCTCGTTGCCTGCGGTTTTCTGGGAATTCTTTTTGCCCAGCATTCCGGCCAGCAATCGTCCATGACGGGCGATTCTGACGTCAAGGACAGCCTTAAGCAGTTCAGCGACGTGTATTCGCTGGTTGAAGACAACTATGCCGAACCGGTGAATCCTGACAAGGCGATCTACAACGGCGCGATTCCCGGCATGTTGCACGCGCTCGACCCGCACTCGAATTTCTTCGATCCCAAGTCGTATGCCCTTATGCGCGAAGACCAGCGCGGCAAGTACTACGGCGTAGGAATGACCGTTGGTCCGCGCAACAACAAAGTCATTGTGATCTTCCCATTCACGGGCACTCCAGCTTACAAAGCCGGCATTCATCCAGGGGACGTGATCATCGCGGTTGACGGTAAGTCGACCGAGAACATGAGCACGACCGATGTCGCCGACATGCTGAAGGGACCTAAAGGAACCACCGTTCACATCAGCATCTCCCGCGAAGGCGTCGAGAAGCCGATGGAGTTCACGCTGGTTCGCGACGAAATTCCACGTTACAGCGTGGACGTCCACTTCCTGATCAAACCTGGCGTCGGCTACATGCACGTTAACGGCTTTAATGAAACGACCGAGCACGAAGTCTCTGAGGCGCTCGATTCCTTTGGCGACCTAAAGGGCTTGATTCTCGATCTTCGCGGCAATCCTGGCGGATTATTAAGCGAAGGTGTCGGCGTGGCAGACAAGTTCCTGAAGAAGGGGCAACTCATCGTCTCGCACCACGGCCGCGCTTCGGCGGAAAAGCGTTACGTCGCGCAGCACGGCAATGGCGGTAAGGATTATCCCATCGTTGTGCTGGTGAACCGGCTCACGGCATCGGCGGCGGAAATTGTCTCCGGCGCAATCCAGGACCACGATCGCGGACTGATTGTTGGCGAAGTTACTTTCGGAAAGGGATTGGTGCAGACCGTTTATCCGCTGTCGGAAAACACCGGTCTGGCCCTGACCACTGCGCACTACTACACGCCGAGCGGCCGCCTGATTCAGCGTGATTACAGCAACATTTCGCTCTACGACTACTATTACAGCCGTGATTCTGCAGAGAATCCAAACACTGCCAGTCGCGAAGTAAAACTCACTGACAGCGGGCGCACAGTTTATGGCGGCGGCGGAATCACTCCCGACGTCAATATCCCTCCCGTGAAGTCGAACCACTTTCAGGACACGCTGCTTCAGCATTACGCGTTCTTCAATTTCGCCAAGCGCTACGTCGTGGACCACCATCCAACCAAGGGCTTTGAGGTTGACGACCAGGTGATGTCCGAGTTCCGAAAATCGCTCGACGAAGGCAACGTTCCTTACACGCAAGCCGAGTTGATAGACAACAGTGATTGGATCAAGTCGAACATCAAATCGGAGATCTTCGTGGATGCCTTCGGCCAGGACGAAGGCATGAAGGTTCGGGCAGAGTCGGACCCGGCGGTGCAAAAAGGGTTGGAGCTCCTGCCGCAGGCAAAGGCCCTGGCCGACAACGCGAAGAAGATTGTCGCCGAGCACAATGCCGTTCCGGCGTTCAACCGGTAGTCCGGTTACAAAACTCTGAGGCCCGGTTTCCCGGGCCTTTTCTTTGGCCTCCTGATGTACACAAAGGGAACCGGGCCACTGAAACGCTCATTGACTGGCCGTTGACCCTATGTGAGAATCCGCACAGGGAGCGGGCAGGCTCCGCCTGACAGGTTTCCGACCATACAAGATGGGCCTTTTTCCACATGGCAAACAAGCTAGCTGCATAGCCTGCGGATTGAGGCTCGCGTGAAGCCGCTTATCCTGGCGGGTGCGGTGACTTTGGCTGTCCTTGCGGGATGGACCGACCTACGCAGCCGGCGAATTCCAAACTGGCTGACGGTTCCCGGACTTATCATGGGCGTAATCGCGAATACGATTCTTGGGCGCTTGGGCGGACTTAAGCTGTCGTTGCTCGGTGCACTGGTAGGCCTCGGGTTACTGCTGCCGTTCGTTCTACTGCGGAGCCTGGGAGCCGGCGATTGGAAACTGGCTGGCGCTTTGGGAGCGTTCACCGGCACAGGTGTATTGATTGACTTGCTGATCGGCTCGGTTTTCGTGGCAGGACTGATGGCTGTTGGATTGATCGTCTACAAAGGACGTGTGCGGGAAACGCTCGGCAATATGGGGCACATTCTGCTTTCGCTGGTTACGTTTCAACTGCCGGGGCCGCGCGTTTCGCTCGACAATCCCGATTCACTGAAAGTTCCTTACGGAGTGGCGCTGGCATTGACGGTCATCCTGGATGCAGGACTCATAGTCGCCCGCGCGCGCGGTATTTTGTGATGAAAAAGATTCGCAGGACTATCGTCCTTCTGGCGTTTGAAACACGCGGCGCCGAGATTGCCGAGGCCGCTGCCGTTCTCCCTCTGATGTTCATGGTTCTGCTTGGAATCTTCTGGTTTGGGCAGGCATTCAGCATTTATGGCGCGATCACGCGCGCTGCACAAGAGGGAGCGCGAGCAGGATCGGTTCCATATTGCGTGACCTGTACCGGCAATTCTACCCTGGCGCAAATGGAAACCAACGCATCGAATGCTGTGCAAAGTGCTCTACAGGGATCCAAGCTTGATCCCACGCAGGCAAAATATCCGACACTAGTGCCGACGCTTCTTTCCTGTGGCTCTAATCCAACCGCAATAGCTTGCTCTTCCAGTACCAGTTCCAATTTTTGCATTCAAGCTCCGGTTCAATTGACGAACGGCGCGGGTGCAACCAATTTGTGTGGAATATCGGTTTCGCTGCGCTATCCCTTCCGATTTTGGCTGCCATTCACTTCGATCAATAACCAGACCATCTGGATCAGCGCGTCGGCCAGGGTCCGGAGGGAAAACCAGTGAACCGTGCTTCTGATCCCGGTGCGCGGATCACTTTCTTCGAGGCGCTGCGAGACGAACGAGCCGCACAGATTGTCGAGTTCGCAGTTTCACTTCCTCTCTTGATCGTTTTTGTAGTGGGCATTTTTGATTTCAGCGGAGCTTTTACTCTGAGGCAGAAACTTACAAATATTGCTCGCGATGCGGCGCGGGGCGCCGCCATCGATCCTGTGACTGACCTGCTGTCTCCTTCGACTGCGCTCCCAGCTTCCGTGACCGACGCATTTCAGATCGTCGACAATTATCTGATTGCCAACAATCTCAATGATTGTTCAATCAGCTCGACTGCCGCTCCCACTGGGCTCACCTGGGTGTTCACAGGCAGCGGGAACGGCTGCACGCCGCCCGGACTTAAAATTACGATCAATCGTGGTTACTACTACCCGGCGACCGGAGCAGCCACTCCCGACGCGACCTGCACATCGCAGGCGCCCGGGGCGCAGATGGCAATCATCAGCACGTGCGTGAGCATTCAATACGCTTATCCATGGCGCTTTGGCAAAGTTGCGAGTCTGCTCGGCGTCGGGGCCGCACTGCCGCAACAGATAACGGGTATCGCAGTGGCTTTGAACGAGGAATAACTTTATGAAACGGCCGGCAATTCGACGAAGATTCGTAGAACGCCTGCCCATCCTCGATCGGCAGCGCAGGAATGAGCAAGGCGTGACCATGATCATTGTCGCGCTGGCCATGGTCGCCATCATTGGCCTTGCCGCTCTTTCCATCGATGTGATCACGCTTTATCTGGCGCGCGAAGAGGCGCAACGTTCGGCCGACAGCGCGGCCCTGGCCGCGGCCAAGATCATTTCGGTTTCAGGCTTGACAGGCGATCCCAACAACGCAACCGCGAATTGGGGCAAGATCTGCGGGCCGGACGATGGCACGAACGGCTTGGCGACGCGCACCGCGAAGGCTGTAGCCGGACAGGATGCGGTCGGCGGACTTGTGGCGACAACCATCAATATCACGTACTCGGTCGGAAGTGGTGCAGGGACGGCCGACTGCACTACTCTTGCGGCTACCGCCTTCGGCATCAATCCAATCGTGACGGTGCAATTGACACGCGCCAGTCTGCCGAGTTTTTTTTCTCGTATCTGGGGCAATACCGGAAATAGCGTGAGCGCCACGGCCGCCGCGGAAACGTACAATCCTTCCAATTCGGGGAGTGTGGGGTCGGGTGGAACTATCGTTCCGGTGCAGCCCAGATGCGTGAAACCCTGGGTGGTGCCGAATATGGATCCGCGACATCCTGATGGCTGCACTAACGGATGTAACCCGTTTGTCAGGGTGGCCGACGGCGCAATTCAAAATCCGGGCGTCTCGCTGAACGGGATTGGAACCACCGGCGTCATTGGAGAAACATTTTGGCTGGAATCCGATTGCCTCCCAACTTCGCCTGGCTTTTGCTCCCCGCGTACTACTACCCCTCAAGCGAATTACAATATCGGAACGGTGGAGGGGCCCCCCAATCTGCTTTACGTACCTGGACAAGTAGGCCCCGGGACTCCACTCGCCATTCCTTCTTCATGCAATGGGAATGATTATCAGAATGCAATCGTCGGCTGTGACCAACCGGCGAACTATTATTGCGGGTTTTCCCCCGCTACCGCTCCGAACCCGGATGCAGTAGATTTGACGATCAATCCGCGCGTCCCGACAACCGACGGAGCCCAATGCCTGGTCCATCAAGGCGATCCTACCAACATCAACTCATCCAGCGGCCAAGACACACTTAACACGTTCGGGGCTCCAAGTTCCTACCCGTTTCAAATTCTTGCAGGAAGCAACAATCCTACGGGCTTGAATAACACTCCGGTCAGTATCAGTTCCTCGATAGTTTCCGTACCAATTTACGATCAGGTGGCAACACCGACGCTTAGTGGCAATATTCGCACCGAAGTGACCTTCGTGGGCTTCTTGCAGGTATTTATCAACGCGGTGGACCAGCTTGGGAATGTCAACGTGACCGTGTTGAACGTTGCTGGCTGTAGTAATGGCAGCGGGCTTCCGGTAAGCACTACTACGCAAGTCGGGAACTCTCCCGTTCCCGTGCGTCTGATTACGCCGTCCCCATAAACTCACGGCCGCGACGTACTCCAGTTAACTCTACAGATTAATCAAGATTTATTGGTCCGGCGTTTCCTGGTTGGCCGGTGGACCATTTTGCTCCGGCTCAGGGCGGGGCGGAGTTGGCACGGGAGCAGGATTGGGATCCACAGTCTGTGGCTGGCTTTTGACAACTGCAGGTTCATCATCGTCGGTAGCATCCTCGTTTTGCGCCGCCGGCTGAGAAACGATTCCACCTTCTGCGCGAGTGCTAAAGATGACGCGGTCAAGCTTCGTGGGATCATTCGGGGCGCTGAGAATCAGAAAATTGAAGCGTGAGCCATTGAGCAGATGCGCCAGTACTTCGGGCGCCGGGGCAGGTTCGTATTCAGCGACCACTTTTTCCTGTTCAGCGCCGGCGGGAATTCCAATGTCTGCGCCGGTCTTTTGCTGAATGGCGTACAGCACTTCCGATAGGGTCGCCTTGTTCGCTACGATTCCAAGCAGACCGTCCCGATAGGACACTTCCAGCGCTTTCTTCGGCGCGGGCGCCTCTTCGATGCGAACAGGCTCGGAATGAGTGGTGTAGTTGGTGGCGACCAGTCCAGGCCGCTTCCCCTGCTGCGGAGCTTCCTCTTCAATGTGCGCGGCGACGTTCGATGGCCCGTCAACCACTTTGATCATCACCGTCCGTCCGGACGGGAACAGTTGGTACGACTGCGCCGACTTCAGATCGATCACGATCCGAGTGATGGGCGGCTTCGATTGAAAGAGGCCGACGCGAACGTCTTTTACTTCGCCGCGATCCACGGACTGGCTCCGCACCTGATCGCTGGGACGCGCATTCGGGAAATCAACCACAAGCCTGTCGGGACCGGTCAGCACCTGCGCCTGTGGAACAATCCGGTCGGTGGCCTCGACCTCGACTTCGACTACGTCTTTTGATCCGAGGACTCTTACCTGCCGCACCGAAACCTGGGCGAGCGAGGGCATCGCACACAGTCCCACGCACAGACCGGCTGCTATGAGCCGATTCGCCGAAATCCGTGGCACTCTGTGCATGAAAACCTGCGCCTGAAAGGTGTTTCGCTTACCACCTTGATTGTAACAGTCGGTCTAGGGCAGGCCGATTACGTAGGTATTAGGCCCCTGGATTCCGCCTATGGAGTCATCGGTTTCAGTATGTCATCCAGCAAATCTGGCTGATCTGCGACGCGCTCGAGGTGCGGATTCTTCTCCCCATCGTGGTAATTGACCGAATACGTTTTGAAGAACTGGGCATTTTCCACCAGCAAATCGATAGACTTAGCGTTTCCCTGCGCTGCTTTGACTGCGTCGCGGAGAATTTCTGGCGTCCATTTGCGGCCGTTCACAGCGAGGAGTTTCATTCCGGGGCCAATCCCTGATTGGTACGCCGGAGATCCCAGGATTACATCTTCGAGCTTGCCATCTTTCTGGATCAGGAAACCGAGCGAGTAGGAGAAGTCGGCAAACTTGGCAACTTTTTCTGCTGCCTCTTCCAGGAGGTTCGGCGTGCCGTTGTAAATGAGCTTCCACCCTCCGCGTTCGATGCCGCCCAGCGGTGCGTGCGTGCTGGTCGTTCCGACGCGCTCGCGCAGCAACTTCGCCCAATCGTAGGGCGCAATATCACTCAGCGCTCGCACGATGTCGTCGAAGGTATAAGGCACAACCTTCGGGGGACCGCTCTCGCCGCCATGAAAGCGCCTGCAGAAATCATTCATCGAGCGCTGGCCGTGTGTCTGCTGGCGGATGATCGTATCCACTTCGAGCCAGATCAGTTGTCCCTCGGGATAGTAATCGAGCCCACGCCGCCAGTTGATCCACTGGGAGCCCATTGTCCGCAGCGTCTGCACGGAACGCGCGGTATCTTCCAGCGGGCGCCACGTTCGGCCCGCGCGGTGATCGAGATCCGCGGCGGTCGAAGCAAGCGCTTCGCGATATTGTTCATTGGTGCGCAAACCGCTTCGCGCCGCCAGCAAGGTGCCTAAGTATTCGGTCAGGCCTTCGTAGACCCACAGCAAGTCGCCGATCATCGGATCCTGATAATTCGGCGTCGCCAGGCCTGCTGGACGCCGGTACTTTCCATTCCACGAATGCGTGAATTCGTGCGGAACAAGATCGCCGGACAACAGATGCAGATTGGGATCGATGAACGCGCGCTCGCCTTCCACGCTGTCATTCGATTCGTGATGTTCGAGTCCGTGTCCGCCCACCTGGTTGCTTAAAGTTAGCAGGAAGTGATATTCGCGATAGTGCCGCGCGCCGAACAACGCGCCGGTTTCGGCGACCAGTTTCCTATAGGCCGCGAGGTCTTCTGAAGACATCGCCAGATCGGCTTCTTCGTCTGCAACGATGTCCATTACATGGCGCGGAGTCTCTCCCGGCTTGCTCAATTCGACCTGGCCGTAGTGAACTCCGGCGATGAGGGGGGAATCGACCAGCGTGGTCAACGAAACCGGCTTGAATTCAACTTGATCTCCGTTGACCTGTGCCGGCTGCAGCGCCGTTCCGAACTTCCATCCGGCGGGCAAAGTGACGGAGGGCGCGAAATTCACGTCGTCCGAGCGAACGTCTTTCGGATACAGAACGACCGCGTTCCAGTTCAGATCAAGGATGTTGCTCGACGCGGCCGGACCCCCGCCGCCTGCGCTGTCATTCGACGTGATCGCGTCGAGCGAAATGTCGAGCGTGTCAACGCCCGCAGGCACCGTGACGTGAAATTCATACATCTCGATGTCGTCGCGCCGCCATGGAACGGTGTGGCCCGCGGCATTCATGTTAATCCCAGTTAATGCTCCTATCGGCCCGCTGGGCCGGTGATTGCCAGGAATCCACTTGGGGAAAACCAGCGAGTTTTCGCCCGGGTGAACGGGAATCTGCAAGTGCGCGTGATAGATGTTCCGCGGGGCGTCGGTCAAATCGACGTGCAGCTTGATCGTTTGCGCGCCAAGCAGCGGCAGGGCACACAGAAATAAAAGCACGCAGAAACTAAACGATAACCGTCGCATTGCTGAATCCAAGATGGCCTCCGGCGGGAAGTCAGAAGGCTAATGGAACAATACGAAGAAACGCAAGACTAGCAAGGCAAACTGGTTTACCAAAGCAAGCTAAAACGATCGATTTCGCGAGAACTTCTGCCGTGCTTTGAAGAATGCCGCGGTCAGGCCGGAGCGCTTCATCACAATGTTCCAGGTGAAACCCTACCGAAAATCACAAAAGGATGCTCCAACATTTCAGCAAGAACAAGACTCCAAGCAATATGGCATCGGCGGGTACAGCAACTCAGGGGCATCGTTCAATCCGGCAATCAGCCTTCGGGCACAGGCCGCACGGAAAAATCGCTCTTCTGCTTGCCATCGTGGCCGTCTGCGGCGGCGGGATCGCGTTCTACTACGTTCGGGTCTTGTCTTTTTCTCAAAGCGCAATACTGCGCGATCTCCAGGAAGCCAGCGGAATGAACGTGACGGTCCGGGGCTATCACCGGACACACTTCCCTTCCCCAGGCTGCGTACTGGATGGGGTTGAGTTTCGCAGCCAGACAGACAATTTCACGCTTATCCAAATCGACCACCTGGTAATCAAAGGTACGTATGCTGGACTCCTGCGGCACCATGTGCAGCACGTGAAAACAGTGGGGACCCGCGTCTTCGTACCGCCATTCGGAAGCCACTACACTTTTCCGACGAAGCACTCGAACATCGTCGTCGACCAGATTATTGCCAACGGAGCGTTGGTTGCTTTTGTGTCCAGCGACGCGACACCACGGCTGGTCTTCGATGTGCACGATGCTCTGCTGACGGATGTGCGATGGGGCAGGCCGATTCGCTATCAGCTTAAATTTCACAACCCTCAGCCTCCGGGAGAGATTTCGGTGGCGGGAACGTTTGGCCCGTGGGCAGATGGCCATCACGAAGACACCCCGATGACAGGTGAGTTCTCATTTGAACGTGCTGACCTTTCCGTCTACGGAGGCATAAGCGGCATGTTGGCATCGGCCGGGAAATTCGCGGGCACATTCAAGCATATTGACGTGGAGGGCACAACTGATACGCCCGATTTCGAAGTGACATCGGGCGGACACAAGGTCCCATTAAGTTCTCACTTCGCGGCATACGTAGATGCAATACACGGCGATACGTTCCTGAAGCGAGTCGAGGCGCATTGGGGCCACACAACGGTCTTCGCGGAAGGAAGCGTCGCTGGATCGCAGAACCAACACGGCAAGATTGGCAGATTCCGCCTTACAGCGCGGAACGGCCGCCTTGAAGATATCCTGGGATTGTTCGTCAGTGCGCCCCGTTCGCCCATGTCAGGCGCGCTATCTTTCCGGAGTGCGGCTGAAATTCCATCCGGCGATGAGCCCTTTCTGAAAAAAGTCAGATTCAGTGGAAGATTTGGACTGGCAGAGGGATCATTCTCCACTGCGGACACACAAGAAAACGTAAACGAGTTGAGCGCCGGGGCAAGAGGGGAAAGTAAGGAAAACCCGGAAACCGTACTCACAGACCTGAACGGAGAATTTGATCTATCCCGTGGAACCGCGCGCTTTGCAGAGCTTTCCTTTGGTGTTCCAGGCGCCAGCGCAAAAATGCACGGCACTTACGGCATTCTGAATCAGAAGATCGATTTGCACGGTCAGATGCGGGTTGATAGTCAGATTTCAAAAACCTCAAGCGGCGTGAAAGCTCTCTTGCTCAAGATGATGGATCCATTGTTCAAGAAGAAAAAACGGGGAGAGATTGTGCCCGTTCACATCCTGGGGACATATCAAAAACCAGAATGCGGACTCGACCTTGTGAAGAAACCGAACGACATCAGTTCCCGAAAGTAACAAGGCCCATTGTTACCAGCCCAACCCCGAGGCTTACGGAGCTAACGCATTGATCAGGTTTACGCCCTGCGGACTGCCCCAGCCGGTTACCAGATCAAATCCACCGACGGCGTTAAAACCGCCATTGTTGCCGCTCGTGATGTCGTGAATGTTGCTGCCGAAGGTAGATCCCGTGCCGATGTCGTAGATGATGGGATTCAGAAACCCGATATTCGCGTCGCCCCTGGAGGCCGCCTGCTGGTTCGCCATGGCAATCAGACTTGCCCACAATGGGGCAGCGTAACTGGTGCCGCCTCCGAAGTTCCGGCAACTTCCGTCGGAGCAGATGTATTGAGACGCATTGGATTCCGAAGAGACATCCGGGATATTGCGCAATGTCTTCGAACCGTGATTCGTAGCGGTAATCACACCGGCCAGCAACTGATAGCTTGGAATGGCAACCCCATTCTTCGAGACCATTCCAGCGCTGTGGACCCAACCGGTTTCAGACTGCCAGCCACCGCCTGCGGTCTTCGCCGTAAGAACGGTTCCGCCGACTGCCGTAACCCACGCATCATCCGAGGGCCAGACAACGTTGGCTGCAGTCCCCGAGCCCTGATCGCCAGTCGCTACGAATACTGATTGCCCTTGCGCCGCCATCTCCTCCAGAACCGGATCCAAACTGCTCTGGTCCTTTTTCCAGCCATAGGAGATGCTGATGCTCTTGGCGGAATTGTCCGAAGCCATCTGATTCAGAATCGAGATGTCATTTTTGCCCACGTAGAACAAGAGTTGAGTCAGCCCCGGAGCCATAGAAATCGCCTGCTCAATATCCAGGCACTGTTCAGCGTCGCTGCAACCGGTTCCGCAGGTAGTTGAGGCTCCGTTGACCGAAACCGCTTTGATCGGTACATTGAGCCCTTGGTGAGCGTTGCCGAAATAGGTATTGATATCGGTCATGTTGAAGCCTTTTAAGGCATAGATCGCTACCTTTTGCCCGGCTCCATTCAGAGATCCCGTACCGTAGTACGCCATGCGAAGATCGCTGCCAAGAAATGATCCTCCTGGGCCCGAACCTTTCGCATTTTTCGAAACGGCATCCGGTGAGATAAAGTTCTTTGCCTGCGGCAGAACGAAATCATCCAGGCCGGTAATGTGCAAGATCGGCACATCCGCTTCAACAGTTGGTTCACGGTCCGCCGAGAAGAAAGTGCGTGCTTCCGTGGGATGTTGAAATACTCCCATCGTCACGTGAAACGCGCTTTCGATATTGGCCGCAGGCGCTTCTACGTCCAGCACCATGCGGTTCGACATTTTCTCGACGATCCTGAGTCCATTGGCTTGGGCAAATCTTTGTAGCGCGGCGTAATCTTCTTCGGACGGACCAAATTTTTCCGCAAACTCCTCTACGCTGAGGTAGTGACGGAAATTGGGACTTCGCGGGTCATAGAGATCGGCGAGAAAGCTTTCCAACTCAGTCTGGTTTTTCAAGGGCAGGGAGATCGCGAGACTCACGCGCTGGTTCGCGGGCAAACGACCCACCAGCGGCGCAAGACCGCTGGAAACTTCATCGGGAACGTGGGTCGTCATAGGTGCGCGGCGCTGCGCGTGCGCAGTCCCGGTCATCGCTGGGAGGAAAAAGATTCCGATTGCCAAACTCACTCTCAGCGAGCCACCGATAGCCCTACGTTTCATTCCAGTCCTCTCAAGATTGCAACAATTTACACCAAGACAAATTGGCGCACAATTGAACCTTCGTGTAAGTGGCATTATTTCTCGGAGTCAGAAGTACACATGTTGAGACTCTGTAAATTTCTGTAAGCGCCACCACATTGGCTTGCAGATTTTTGCATATTTGCGAGGGGAATGAAGTGCGTCGCTCAAATGCAAATTTCTGCCGCAAGGTGGGTTACGAG
The DNA here is from genome assembly GCA_036268025.1 of Candidatus Sulfotelmatobacter sp. GTDB lineage: Bacteria > Acidobacteriota > Terriglobia > Terriglobales > Acidobacteriaceae > Sulfotelmatobacter. Next base: position 45,589 of record DATAUY010000077.1, read on the forward strand.
ATTCAAATTGCTCGACGAAAGATCCAGTTTGCAATTCCCTTCATCCTTGACGTGTGGAATCGGGCTGGTTAGAGTCCGAAGGCTATGGCATCGTCCGGATTTTGCGTTCGTCGTCTCCTGTAGCGACGGCCGACATGAAGATGCCTGAGGATCGGCTGTTTTGAAGTCAAGTATCGCGGCATTCGTCGTATTGGCGTTGATCTCCTTCACAGGCTGCGGCAGCGGTGGCAGCAACGGTGGAGGAGGTTCAGACCCGCCCCCCTCCAAATACGCGATTAGCGGCAGCGTCTCTGGCCTCTCGGGCATCGGCCTTGTTCTGCAAGACAATGATGGGGGCAGTCTCTCCATCAGTGCGAATGGCACGTTTACCTTTCCGACCTCTGTGACCGGCGGGAGCGCCTACAACGTAATAGTGTTCGCGCAGCCGTCCAATCCCGCGCAGATGTGCGGCGTGGCGAACGGAAGCGGGACTGCCAACGCGAATATCACCAATATCAGTGTGACGTGCACTACAGCCACCACGACGTACACGATCGGTGGATTGGTTTCCGGTCTTTCAGGCAGTGGTCTGGTCTTGCAGAACAACGGCGGCGACGATCTCGCGATCTCTGCAAATGGAAGTTTCACATTTGCTACCGCGATTCCGGCCGGCACCAGCTATAACGTAATCGTGAAGACGCAGCCTTCCAGTCCAGCACAAACGTGTTCCGTAACAAACGGCAGCGGAATCGCAAACGCCATCGTTACAAACGTCAGCGTAGCCTGCAGCACCACTACCACCACATACACCATCGGCGGGAGCGTCTCCGGCCTTTCTGGCAGCGGTCTGATATTGCAAAACAACGGCAGCGACAATCTTTCCGTCAGCGCCAATGGCAACTTCACGTTCTTGACCCCGATCGCGGCCGGTGGCGGCTACAGCGTGACCGTGCTCACGCAGCCTTCGAACCCAGCGCAGACCTGCACCGTGAGCAATGGCAGCGGAACTACGAACGCGAACGTCACCAACGTGAGCATTAGCTGCACCACGAACGCGAGCACTTACACCATCGGCGGCACGCTCTCTGGACTCTCGAGCGGCAGCGTAGTTCTGCAGGACAATGGCAGCGATAACCTGACGCTCAATGCCAGTGGAACATTCAAGTTCGCTACGCCAATCGCCGCAGGCGGCAGCTATACCGTCACCGTCAAGACACAACCGGCATCGCAATTCTGCTCAGTGGCCAATGGCGGTGGTACCGCTAATGCCGATGTCACGAATGTTCAGGTCTCGTGCACGGCAACAGGAGGCAAGACCATCCCGCTCACGTTCTTCGGCACAAGCCTTAATTTCTTCACCATCTGGCCTCCGACCGACGGCCAGGGCCAGGTCGCAACCCTCGGCTCGCTGCGCCTCTGGGACGACAAGGTAAAGTGGGGACAGATCAATACGGCGGAGGGCAAATACGATTGGACGCTGCTCGACAGTTACATGACCATGGCCCAGTCCATGAACCTGAACGTGCTGTACACCTTTGGCGACACACCCGACTATGCCGGTACGATTCCGACAGGTTTCGGCATCCACTGTCTCGCGCCTTCGGATTACAGTTGCTCGCCACCGAACGATGTGAACACCGACGGCACTGGCACCGACAAGTTCTTCTCGGACTTCGTCACCGCGCTGGTCACGCGCTACAAAGGGCAGATTTCTTACTACGACCTGTGGAATGAGCCGGATTGCCCGTGCTACTTCGCGGGTACGCAGCAGCAGATGGTCCGCATGAATCAGGATGCCTCGAACATCATTCACTCGATCGATCCGAATGCACAGACGCTCAGCCCCTCCGGCCACGTATGGACGATGAGCACATGGTTCGATCCGTACATCGCAGCCGGCGGGGCAGCAACGTTCGATATCGTGAACATGCACATGCGCGGTAACGGCGATGCGCTGAACGTAGTCCCCGAATCGTTCCTCAGCACCTACGCAAACATCGTGTCTGACGTTAAGGCGCAGGGACTCGGCGACCGTCCACTGTGGGACAGTGAGCACGGTATCAAAGCGGATGAAAACGTCACTGATCCCGATACATTGGCAGGATATCTTGCTCGAGAACTCGTGCTCCGGGCCGGGGTCGGCTTGGTACGTCAGTATCTATATTCCTGGGACGACAACCCTCCAGTGGGGGTGCAAGGCACTCTCGCGGGCACCGCCTGGGACACCGAGGCCGGATGGCTCCTGGGACATACCATCAGCCCATGTTCGGCCAGCGGCACCGTCTACACCTGCAACCTGGACGACGGCCAAATTGTCTGGGACACCGCGCAATCCTGCAGCAACGGCGTGTGTACGACCTCCAATTACACCTTCCCGTCTTCCTACGCATTTCAAACCGACCTGACGGGCAAGAAGATGGCCCTCAGCGGCAAGACCGTCCCAATCGGATATAAGCCGCTCTTCCTGACGGCAAATTAGTATAGAGATTCTCGATGCTGCGACGGGATTCCCTTCACGATTGTCCTGAAAGCGGGGAGCTTGTCAGGACGAGTGTAGGAAGAAGTTCCATTGTCTTAGTTCGGAGACGAAGGCCGGTAATGATTGCTGCATCGCCCATACCCGCGGAGCACCTCTTGTTTAATTCCGTAATCGCCTATGTCATCGGCGTAGTCTTTGTCGCAACACTGATTCGCTCGACGCTGGGGTTCGGGGAGGCTCTGGTCGCCGTGCCATTACTGGCGATCCGGATTCCAATTACGGTTGCTGCGCCGCTGGCGGTGCTGATATCGGTTGTGGTGGCAGCGGTTGTCGTGGTGCAGGACTGGCATCGCATAGAACTGCGCAGCGCGTCGGGATTGATTCTGTCATCGCTGCCGGGTATCCCTGCCGGAGTGCTGCTTCTGGTGAAGGGCAATGAGCACGTGGTGAAATCACTGCTCGGCGTTCTCATCGTCGCCTTTTCAATCTATTCACTGGCCGCCCGGAACGCCCGGCAACTTTCCGAGGACCATCCTGGATGGCTGGTGAGCTGCGGTTTTGTCTCCGGCGTGCTCGGCGGGGCCTACGGCATGAATGGTCCTCCTTTGGCCATATATGGCGCGCTTCGGGGATGGTCTCCGCAACACTTTCGCGCAACCCTGCAAGGATATTTTCTACCCGCAAGCCTCGTCGGCCTTGCCGGCTACGCTGCCGTGGGCCTCTGGAACCCCGTCATTACACGATACTTTCTTCTATCGCTCCCGGCGGTTGCTGTCGCAATCCTGTTGGGCCGCGCGATCAATGAGCGTATGAGCGGCCACGGATTTTTCCGCTTTGTATACCTCGGACTCATCGTGATCGGAGGCGTCCTGGTGGCACAGGCGACGTTGGGATGAACATGTCGATTGGCAGGATGGACCCTCGCGGGCGAAAGTCCTCAAGGTTGAACTTCAGAGGGTTCGGAAGCAAGCCTTGCCGCTAAAGGCAGCCACTGGTTACTATCGGCGAAAGCGCCCCGCAAGACGCTTGCCCAAGAAATCTCGATAGAACAACGATTCGCGTCAAGATCGGCGGAATGGCAACCGCGCTCGGCATTTCCGTCACCAAACATGCTTTGGGTCTAGTCCGATGCTAACCAGTTCCCCAAAATCGAGCAAAGCTAGTGGAGGAAGACGATGCGTGCGGATCGTGTGGAATTCTCTTGGGACGAGAGCAAGGCAAGCTGGCTGATTAGAATTCAAGCTGGCGAAGAGGTAATACAGCGCCACTATACATTCCCAAAGAGTGCGGATGAGCAGACATTACGCACTGCCATCGAGAAAACCGTTGCGGAGGAAGGTTACGAACTTGACTCGGCAAGTCTAGTCCGAGGCTAAACCCAGTCTCCCCAAGTGATTGAAAATATGGTGGAGCTAGTCGGGATCGAACCGACGACCTCATCGTTGCGAACGATGCGCTCTCCCAGCTGAGCTATAGCCCCGTGTGCAGGTTGGATGCCGGCTCGGTCATTTTATCAGCGATTCAGAGTCGGCACAAAACGCGGGTCCCGCGTCTCCAGTCGCTGGTCCCAAGACTCAAGACTTCTACTCGGAAACTTCCGCGGTACCCTTGACGAATCCATTTCCGAGGCGTCTAACTA
>DATAUY010000078.1:0-17193 GCA_036268025.1 Candidatus Sulfotelmatobacter sp.
GATCTTGCCGGAGATACGGCAGAGCGTGCTGGCATGGGTGGGTTGCGTTGCGGGAGCGCTGGAGGAAAACGACTATCACAACAAGCTGTCCTGCGCGGGATTCGAACGAATTGAAATTGAGCCGACACGTGAATACCGCGCCGAAGATGCGCGGGAATTCCTGTGCGGACAGGGAATTGACGTAGACGCCATCGCACCGCAGGTGGATGGAAAATTCTTCAGCGCATTCATTCGCGCGGTCAAGCCGGCAACTGCGGCCAAAACGTGCTGCGCTCCAACCTGCTGCAATTGAGCCCGGGAGAGACTGGGATGCAAGGCCGCTACGACGTTTTGTTTCTTTGCACCGGAAATTCGGCACGCTCCATCATGGCCGAAGCCATCCTGAATCAGAAGGGACGGCCGAACTTTGTGGCGTATAGCGCAGGCAGCCGTCCGACGGGTACGGTGCGTGCGGAGGCGCTGCGCCAACTCGACGCAGCCCACCTGGCGACCGCTGGTCTTCGCAGCAAAAGCTGGAATGAATTTGCCGTACCCGGCGCTCCCAAACTTGATTTTGTCTTTACGGTTTGCGACAACGCCGCGAACGAAGTCTGTCCGATGTGGCCGGGACAGCCGATGACTGCGCACTGGGGAGTGCCCGATCCGGCAGCAGTGAAGGGCACGACGGAAGAAATCGAAAAGGCGTTCCGCGAGGCATTCTTTTTGCTGGACCGCCGAATCAGCCTATTGCTGTGCCTGCCCATTTCAAGCCTGGACCGCCTCTCACTCAAAAAAGAAATCGACAGTATCGGAAAACAATGAACGCCAGATTGCCATCCCGCATAGCGGCTGAGTTTCTCGGGACCGCATTTCTGCTCATGGCCGTCGTGGGATCGGGCATCATGGGCGAGCGCCTGGCGGGCGGGAATGTCGCCATCGCGCTCCTGGCAAACTCGATTGCAACCGGTGCCGCGCTGGTGGCGCTGATATTAGCCTTCGGCGACATCTCAGGGGCGCACTTCAACCCTGTGGTTACGCTCTCCGATGCGATGCTGACGCGTCGGAAATGGCCTGATGTTCCCGCCTACATTCTGGCGCAACTGGCGGGAGCATTCGCTGGCGTAGCCGCGGCACATAAGATGTTCGGCCTGCCGCTTTTCTTTGCCTCTCATCACCCGCGAAGTGGCGGGTCTCAGGCGTGGAGTGAATTCGTTGCAACCTTTGGACTGCTGATTGTGATTCTTGCCTGTGCCCGGTTTCGTTCTTCGGAAGTGCCAATTGCAGTGGGTTGCTACATCGCGGCGGCGTACTGGTTCACCGCTTCGACTTCGTTTGCGAATCCTGCGGTGACCCTGGCGCGGACGGTCAGCGATACGTTTGCCGGCATTCGTCCGGCCGATGCGCCCGCTTTCATCGTGTCCCAGTTGGCGGGCGCCGTTGCCGCAACTGTACTTTTTCGCTGGCTCGTCATGCCGCAGGCCGTCCCGTCCGCCGTTGAATCTCCTGCCATACCGCAAGATGAACTACTGGCCACGCGTCGGTAACTTCCAGTCTTTTCCAACCTTCCATTACCATATACAATCCAAAGTTCTGCAGAGTAGAGTTCCGCGAATAAAGTTCGACAAATCTGGGATGGAATCGCCGTGCGACCGGCACGAATCTAACACGCAGGATTAGAACCGGATGGCCACTACCAAAACCGATCCCAAACTGGCAACGGCGGCCAACGGCGCGAAGAAATCCAAGTCCTATGAGGGCCTTACCCGGGAACAACTCATCCAGGCCTACCGCTTTATGTACATGTCCCGGCGGATCGACGACCGGGAGATCGTCCTCAAGCGCCAGCAGAAGATTTTCTTCCAGATGTCAGGGGCGGGGCATGAGGCGATTGGTGTCGCCGCCGGCCTGGCTCTCAAGCCTGGATACGACTGGTTCTATCCTTACTACCGCGATCGTGCTTTATGCCTGACTTTAGGGGTTGAGCCTTATCAGATGTTTCTGCAAGGCGTGGGCGCGGCGGAGGATCCAAGCTCTGGCGGACGCCAGATGCCTTCGCATTGGAGCTATCCCAGCCTGAATATCGTGACCCAGTCGTCGCCGACGGGTTCGCAGATTCTGCAGGCGATTGGCTGCGCCGAAGGTGGACGTTATCTTTCTCGCCATGCCAAGGCGGCACAGCTGCCAGACATCAGCGATTCCTATTTCGACTATCGTCAGTTCAAGAAAATCAGCTCCCAGACGGATGAAATCACTTACGTGTCGCTCGGCGATGGCACCTCGAGTGAGGGCGAGTTCTGGGAGGCGATGAACGCTGCCGCGCTCGGCAAGCTGCCCGTGATCTTCTGCGTCGAAGACAACGGCTATGCGATCTCGGTTCCAGTGGAAGTGCAGACTGCGGGCGGAAGCATTTCACGCCTGGTCTCCGGATTTCCTGATTTTCATTTTGAAGAGGTGGATGGCACCGATCCGGTCGCGAGCTATGCGGCCTTTGTCCGGGCGGCGCGATATTGCCGCGAGGGGCACGGGCCGGCGTTCGTGCATGCGCATGTGATTCGTCCCTATTCGCACTCCTTGTCGGACGATGAGCGGCTCTATCGTCCCGATGCCGAGCGGCAGCGGGATGCGGCGCGCGATCCGGTGACCCGTACGCAGATGTTCCTGCTGCGCGAAGGCATTCTCGACGACAAGGGCATCAACCAGCTTGAAAAAGAAATCGAAGCCGAAATCCAGGTCGCGGTTGATCGGGCCCTTGAAGCTCTGCCTGCGGCGCCGGAATCGGTGATGCAGTTCGTGTATTCGCCTGATATTGATCCGACCTCATCCGCATTCGATACTAAGCCGACGGCGGTGGCCGAGTCTGGATCGGACGCCAAGAAGGTCGCCCCGAAGACCATGGCCGATCTGATCACTGCAACGCTGCGCGACGAAATGAAGCGCGACGAGCGCATCGTGATCTTTGGCGAAGACGTCGCCGATTGCAGCCGCGAAGAATATCTCCAGCACAAGCTGGTGAAAGGGAAGGGCGGAGTATTCAAGCTCACCTTCGGGCTGCAATGCGAGTTCGGGAATGACCGTGTTTTTAATTCGCCTTTGGCCGAAGCTGCAATCGTGGGACGCGCTACCGGCATGGCTACTCGTGGGCTGAAGCCGGTTGTCGAAATTCAGTTTTTCGACTACATCTGGCCGGCCATGATGCAGTTGCGGGACGAACTGCCGACGATTCGCTGGCGATCGAATAATGGATTTTCGGCTCCGACAGTGATTCGAGTGGCGATCGGTGGATACCTGACCGGCGGCGCGATCTATCACTCACAGTGCGGCGAAAGCATCTTCACACACATCCCCGGATTGCGCGTCGTGTTTCCGTCGAACTCGCTCGATGCTGCGGGGCTGCTGCGCACGGCGATCCGTTGCGACGATCCGGTTCTGTTCCTCGAGCATAAGCGGCTTTATCGTGAAGCGTATGGGCGCGCGGCCTATCCCGGGCCGGATTACATGATTCCGTTCGGCAAGGCGAAGGTGGTACATCCCGGGACGGATTTGACGGTCGTCACTTACGGCGCTGTTGTTCCGCGTGCGCTGCAGGCGGTGCAAAAGCTGGAGCGCGAGCAAGGAGTGAAAGTCGAGCTAATCGATCTGCGCACGCTGAATCCGTTTGATTGGGAGACGATTGCCGCATCGGTTGCCAAGACGAATCGGGCGCTTGTGGCCTACGAAGACACGCTCAGTTGGGGATACGGCGCCGAAATCGCGGCCCGCATCGCCGACCAGTTATTCGACCAGCTCGATGCACCTGTGCGACGTGTGGCAGCGAAAGATACGTTCGTGGCCTACCAGCCGATTCTGGAAGATGCCATCCTGCCACAGCCGAATGATCTTTACCTCGCGATGAAGGAACTGGCGGAGTACTGAGAGGCAGTGGTCAGGAAAGTCATGGAGCCCCGGACGCCCTCGTCCGGGGTTAGTTTTTGCGCCCGACGGACGAGGGCGTCCGCCGCTCCAGGTTCCTTCTTACCAGCCTTATCCGGGTTGATCCGAGGAAATCCGCGGCTAAGGTTTTCAGCGCGTTCTTGGGCTTGCCGTCATCGCACTCCTGACTGTGGGTTCGGGTTCTTGCGAGAATAACGCGCGGTAGATGCCGCCACCGATTGCGCCGCCGATCAGGGGCGCGACCCAGAACAGCCACAATTGCTGGAGAGCCCATCCGCCACAGAAAATGGCGGGGCCGGTGCTGCGCGCGGGATTTACTGAGAGATTCGTGACGGGAATTCCGACGAGATGAATCAGCGTGAGGCAGAGGCCGATACCGATGGGAGCGAATCCTTTTGGCGCGCGGGCATCCGTAGCGCCCATGATCACGATCAGAAAAAACGCAGTCAGCACAACTTCAGCGACGAAGCCGGCCATCATCGAATAGCCTTGCGGCGAGTGTTCGCCGTACCCGTTGGAAGCGAAGCCGGCGTGGACATCGAAGCCAGCGACGCCACTGGCAATCACGTAAAGCACGCCTGCTGCGGCAACCCCGCCTACGACCTGGGCGATCACATATGGAACAAGATCAGAAGCGGTAAAACGCTTGCCTACGACCAGTCCCAGGCTGACCGCGGGGTTCAAGTGGCATCCCGAAACATGGCCGATGGCAAATGCCATTGTCAGCAGAGTCAGGCCGAAAGCCAGGGCAACGCCCAGATATCCGATGCCGACGTGCGGGACTCCGGCGGCGAGGACGGCCGAGCCGCATCCGCCGAATACGAGCCAGAAAGTTCCGAAAAATTCTGCTGCTGCGCGCTTGCTGATGGGCATGGTGGGATCTCCTTACGAGGGTAAAATTGGTAGGGTTTCCTACAGGCTGGGAAGCGTAGCACAGCGATATCGCTCATGCACCTGTACAAAAATGCAATTCCTAAACCAGAGAGGCCCACAGAAGAAACCAAGGTTACGAACGCTTTCTTCGTACAGCGATCTGGATTGTCCGTTCTTTTTGGGGATGCTAGGCTGCGGAGGTGGCATCTACGATTGCTAATCCATTGAAAACGGGCGTTTCTACGCCGGGACGCGTGGCGCAGTGGCTGCAATCGGCTGCCGCCGAAGTGTGGGGCAAGTTTCTGCTGGCGCTGGTCGGCCTGGGCCTGGCATTCGCGACCGCCCTGTTCTCTACCGTATCGCGCGACGCTGGAAACCTTTGGGCGACGATCATTCTGGCGTCCACGTCGCTGGTGCTGGCGGTATTGGTCGGGCTGGTGACGGTTCCCTATCTCGCGAGGCGCGTTGCGGTTGAGCGGCTGCGGGAGCATTTCGATTACGACGTGACGCGAGCTGGCATTGCATACGTAATTGTCACCCTGGTAATCGGCATTGCCGCATTGAACACGGGCAACAATCTTCTCTACATCGTTGTAGCCGCCATGCTGGCGGCGATCCTGGTTTCGGGCTTCGTTTCCGCGTGGGTGCTACGGTATCTGGAACTTGATGTTCGCCTGCCAGAGCACATCTATGCCGGGCGACCCGTATTCGGACGCATCGTGCTGCACAATCCGCGGCGTTATCTACCCTCGCTTTCTGTCAGGGTCGTTTCCCCGCGCAAGAAGAGAAAAAAGCCGAAGAAGCAGTGGCAGTGGGAAGCCACGACGTTTGTGTTTCCGTTCAACCGTCCCGCGCAGCAGCAGTGGTTCACCTTGCCTGACCGGAGACTGCGGCGAGTGACGGTGCTGCCTCCGCCGCCGGGAATTTTTCAGGGAATGGCATATTTCCCGTTCGTGCCTCCGCAGACCGACGCAGCAGCCGATCTGGAATTGCGCTTCGAGCGGCGCGGATGCTACCGGGAAGACAGTTTCGGACTGGCGACCTGTTTTCCGTTTGCGTTTTTCACCAAGACGCGGCATGTCGCACTGCGCAGGGAAGTGATTGTTTATCCGCGGATTGATTCGACCGACCATGTGCTCGAAGTCGTGCCGCTGATCCGTGGCGAGTGGGAGAGTTTCATTCGCGGGCGCGGCTCGGAGTTGTATCGCCTCCGCGAATACATGCCGGAAGATTCTGCGCGGCACGTGGATTGGAAGGCGACGGCGAAGTCGGGATCGCTGAAAGTGCGCGAGTTCGCGCGCGATGACGAGCGGCGGTTGTGCATCGTGTTCGACAATCCCGAGCCAGGGGTGATTTCGGATCCTGCATATGAGAGGGCGGTCGATCTGACCGCATCGCTGGCGTGGCATTTCGCCTCGCAGGAAACGGAGACGACGTTTATTGTTCCGGGGCATCCGCGGACGCGCGATCTGCATGAGTTTTTGGCATGGATGGCGATGGTCAAGGCTGGAGAAGGCCGGAAGGCGAATGAAGATCCGCTGTGCCACATGGGCCTGACGAGCACGGATGATTACAACATCGTGGTGACGGCGCGAGCGCGCGGAAGTTTGCCGATGGCGTTGTGGAATTCTTCGTATTTCGTGTTTGCACGCGAAGTGGATTCGGTGAAGAGAGCGTTCAAGTAAAGGATGATTTCTTCTCCGCGGATTCACGCGGATTGCGCAGATTAACCAGTTACTCGGACGCCTCATCCGCCGCTGCCAAAGCACGTTCCTTGTCGCTACACTCCTCGGAATGATAAAGCTTGGGCAATGAGAAGAATGAGGAGAATTACTACGGCGGCATCATTTACTCCGGCGCCCACTCGTACGGGAACGCTTTGCCGGCATCTTCCTCGCTGAGTTTTATGCCTAACATTTCTGCCGCTTTCGCCAACACCGGATCCTTTCCCATCGCGATGGCATTGGCGTCGGGCATCAGGATTTCGTCGGGTGTGACTCCGGTATGTTCGAGGCTCTTGCCGTCGGACATAATCAAATCCCATTCCGTGATTGAGGCGCCGTAGAAAATGGCCGTGTTAGGGCCCGCCTTTTCCCGGTAACGCTTCGACTCCATGACGCTGCCTAAGGTTCGGTCTCCGACGACCGTGCCGCGCTTTTCCAACTGGATGATGCGGGCGAACAGCTCGGCTGCCGATGCCGACTTCGAATCCACAAGCACCAGAAGCTTGCCGCCGTATGGACTGTGAAGGCCGCGGGCGACTTCGGGCTTGGTCTCTTTGCGTCCGACGCGGTCGGCGATTTTCACTTCCTTGTCGAAGACGCCGCCGACCAAGTATTTCAGCGTTTCGATGCTGCCGCCGGGATTGCCGCGAAGGTCCATGATCAGGTTGGGAGACTTTCGCGCTTTACCGATCATGGCTTCGACTTCTGCGATGCTGAAGAAGAACTCAGGAACTTTCACAACCAGCAAATGATCGCCCACCGCGAAATAGCGCGCGCGCATCAGGTGGTCTTGGGTTTCTTCTTCGCGGAGCAAGTCCCAAACGCCGCCGGCATCGCTTTCGCCGGGAACGTCGCTATTGCGCTTGGTTTCGCGGATTCTTGCCAGCACGTCGAACTGGCGGGGTACGCCGGGAGAATCGGCGATCTGAAGATGCAGACCGGGCTGTGGGCGAAGGATATGGAAGACGTATTGCATCTTCCGGTAATCCTCGCGGGTGACGTTGTAGCCGTTGATAGTGAGGATTTCGTCGCCCGGCTTCAGACCTTTTTTCTCAGCATCGGTCCGTGGGTGCACGTGCGTGACGAAGCATCGATCGCCGATCAGCTGATAAGTAAATCCGTAATCGTGGCGGTAGGCGGGCTGCGGCGGCAGGAAAAATGTGTGCGAGTCGTTTAGCGTGTCGAGCATGGCGGCGATGTGTGACATCGCCATTTCGAAGGAGTTCGAAGTTTGAATTTGTTGTCTGGCCAAGGCAATCTTGGCATCGAAGTCCACGCCGTGAAGCTCGGGGTCGTAGTAGTACTTCTTTACGTCGCTGGCTGTGGTCCGCAGCATGTCGAGGGCGCGGCTGCGCTCCAGGTTTGACATGTGCTGTTGTTGCGCGAGCGACAAACTTGCCCCAGATACAAGAAGCAGGACGACTGCGGCGGTGCGGGCGACGCGCATGGACATCGGTAGGCCTCAGGCTAAGGGATTCTGAGCATCCGGGGAGGGTGAGCGCATTCTACTGGAAGGGATGGGGAAGGAGTAGTTGTGGATTTGTGCCTGGACGATTCCCACTTCTCGCGCCCAAACGCGCGAGACATGGGTCACCCCGGCTTCTGGACCGTTTCGGTATTTGTGGACAAAAGAACAGGGAACAATAGGCATCCACACTGTCCGCCCTCCAGCAAATGGCGACCTGAGGCCTCTAGCACGAAGGTAACTTGCCGGGCGGTGACCTTAACGGTAACGTTACTTCGGATTACTGCAGGTGCATTGAACATCGGAGTAGGACAGTCTAACGTGACTGTACGAGGCCGAAGAAGCACTCTGTGACAATGTCACCGGTTCCGGCGCAAGGCCAGCTATAGGCCGGACGGCCGCGGTTTTACAAGCGCATGAGCGAGAAAGTCAGGATCCTATTTTTCACGCTGTGGCTCGCGCATCCCCTGCTGGAAGGGGGGGTCGCGATCTTTATGTTCAAGCGAGGCATGTTGCGGCAGTTCCGGTTCTTCTTCGGCTACATCCTGACTCAGTTGCTCACGTTCGCCGTGCTCTTTTCGTCCTATCGCTGGGGCAGCGGCACGGCACTGTTTTACATGTATTGGGTGTGCAACGCGCTCAGCGTGACCTGCGGCTTCCTGGTGATTCACGAGATTTTCGTCGATGTGTTCCGCCATTTCCATACCTTGCGGGACCTGGGCACGGTACTGTTCAAGTGGGCCGGACTGGTGATGCTGCTCGTGGCGGGCGTAGTTTCAGTTTCGACGAACTCCTCGGACCTGTCGCCTTGGTTGCAGGCGATCATCACGTCGCAGCGCTGCGTGCGCATGATCCAGGTGGGAATGGTTTTGTTTTTGCTCTTCTTCGCCCACTATGTCGGCGTGAGCCGGCGCCAGCACAGCTTCGGAATCGCGCTTGGATTCGGCTCTTTCGCGGTGACCGAGCTGATCCTGATCTGTTCTTTTGTGGGCAAACATCTCGACGGGCCCTGGATGAGCATCGTCAACATGACGGCCTACAATCTAAGCCTGGGGCTTTGGTTTGGCTACGTAATGGTAAAACGCCCAGCGCGCGACGCGAGCCATTCTCTGCTGCAGCCGCAGCGCTGGGAGCAGAGCCTTTCCGACATTCATCATCCGCTGCCTGCCGATTCACTGATCCCGATGTTTGAAGGCATGGTGGATCGTGCGCTGTCGCGGACGCAGCAGGAACCGGCGTTGACATCTTCCAGGCCCTCTACCCGGGCTGCCGCGGCTTCTGGCGGATTCGGCCGCGTGCCGTCAACCGAAGAGTCGAAAAGCTAGTTCATCCGTCAACTGCAACCGTTTGACTGCCGCGTACGTCTCATCTCTGATCGCTCTCCAACGATAATTCTTCCCAAAGTCCCGGATCCGTAGTCGCTGGTTCACTGGCTTCTGCCGCTGGTCATTTTGCGAAACAGCCAGCGACGAACCGCCGATAACCATTGGATGTTTCCGGAAATTGTAAATTGTAGTGAAAAGTCGTGCGCATCCGAGTGGGATCGGATGGAGCTGAAGAAACAGCTTCGGTCCCTGGGGACAAATCTATCTAAACGTGAACATTACAGGGCTCGGTTTGACTAGCTGTCCCAAGAATAAATCGCTGCGAAACCCGTCGGTGCAAAGGATTGCATACAAAACTTGACACTTGTCCTATAATTCCGCGCACTCGGAGTTTCCCGAAAGGGGACTCTTGTAAGGAGAAAAACCCATGAAACGAACACTCAGGATTGGAATCCTGATGGTAGGACTAGTGGGCACATTCATTGCAGCAGCCGTCCAACAGGTTCCCGCCTCGGACGGCGGCCCGCTAATTTTGTGCCCACCCACACAACAAGGGTGCCGCTCGACCCTGCCACCGCAGTAAACCCCAGGGCCTCACGTGACCGCAAGGTCACTAAAGTAACCAGTCGACGTAACCTGTCGTAACTGCTGTTTGGGCCGAGCGCCACGGGCTTGCAATCTTCGGGCTGACGGGACTCATATTAAACCCGTCGGCCCCTTCTTTTTGCTCAGGCGAATTCTGTAGGGAAAAGCGAGTTAGCTGGCTTGTGCGTAAGCGGAGAAGGATGGCAGCGCTGGCATGGTTTTTTATAGCGCGGGATTGTTGCCGGCGTGTAACGAGCGATTCCGAAATTGTGGAAGCGCCATTCTCCGTCGTTCGTCCGGACGTTTGCGGACTGTCTTCATAGGTTTGAGGCGCTTGCCTGCAAGCGCTCAGCCTTGCTCAGATCCTCCCGTGGAGATTTGAGGCACGGGATGATCGCGAAAACGCGGGTCCCTGAGCTACCAGACTCGATATTCACGGTGCCTTGGAATTGACGCAGGCGTTCCCTCATTCCGCTTATTCCAACGCCTGACCGTCCCGCTTGAATCTCGGCCAAACGCGCCGGGGAAATGCCCTTGCCCTGGTCCCGGATGTCTAACGTGATTTGATCCGATTCACGAGCGACCCGGATCGAAGCGGTCTCACTCCCGGAATGCCGGTGAATGTTGATCAAACATTCCTGCACCAGCCGGAAGATCACGATTTCCATATTACGCGGCAATCTCCCGAACTCCTTTGAAATATCAAGCTGAACTTGCAGACCGCTGCGTTCTTGAAGCCCTTCCAGATACCAGTTGATCGCGGAATACAGGCCGGTTTCGTCTAGTAGAGGCGGATGCAAGAGATAAGAAGTTGTACGTATCTCCCGATGCAACTGTTGAACTGTTTCTTGAATCTGTTCGGCCTCAGCCGCCAGCTCAGGGGAATTGCGCTCAGTGTTCTCAACCAGCTGCGCGAGGCTAATACCCAGCACCGTCAAAGTCTGACCTGCGCTATCGTGCAACTCGCGAGCGATGTGCCGGCGTTCTTCGTCCTGACTTGTCAACAAGCGCCAGGAGAGCTCTCGAACCTGGTTCGATTGCTCCTCTAATTCTCGAGTGCGGGCCCGCACCTCTGCATCAAGAGTTTGGGCCAGCTTGCGGAAGTTGTCCTCTGCCTCTTTGCGAGCAGTCACATCGCTGGCTGAACCGAACCACTCCACGATCCCGCCGTCTACATTGAGTAGGGGAACCGCCCGCGAGTTTGTCCAGCCCAGCGTGCCGTTGGTTCGCCGGACACGATGTTCCAGCTGGAACATACTTTTTGTCCGCACAGCCTCACGGATCGTTCGCAACATAAGCGGTTGGTCGTCGGGATGAACATATTCGTTCAGCCAATCCTTCCTCGGCTTTCCCGTATTCGCCAACCCTCTGCCATCAAGCTCGTGCATCGCGCTCCAGTCGGGACTCATGCGATAAACCACGTCAGAGCTCGCGTTCACGAGTGCGCGGAACCGTTCTTCGCTTCGATGCAGCGACTCCTCCGCTTGCTTCCGTTCGGAAATGTCGGTCGTGATACCAAGATGCACAAGCGTTTCATCGGGATTGCGCAACGGTGCGGCATGGGTTTCCATATGCCGCCTTTTGCCCTCTAGCCCAATTATGTCGAACTGTAGTGAACCCTGCTCACCCCGGCAGATGCTTTCATTAAATGCTTTGAACCGGTCCCGATCCTCCGACGCAATCAGGTCATAAACACTCTTGCCAACCACATCGTCTGTGGAATGCGCGCCAACCATCGCCAGGCCGGGCCTATTCATGTGTAACAACGTACCCTCTGCTGAAATCAGTTTGACGCACTCCGGCGTGGTCTCAACAATTGCCCGGAAACGTTCTTCGCTTTCTCGCAATGCCACTTCAATGCGTTTTCTTTCACTGATGTCTCGGGCTACGTTTGACGCTCCGATCACTCTGCCTGCCGCATCGCGGATGGGAGAAATCGTGAGCGAGGTATCCAGATAAGCGCCGTCTTTTCGTCTGCGAACCGTTTCGAAGTGCTCGACTCGCTCGCCTCTTGCCAAGCGTCTGAGAATGTCCTCTTCTTCTGAACGCCGTTCCCACGGGACGATCAGCGTAATATGCTGACCTATCGCCTCCTGTGCTTTATATCCGAACAGTCGCTCGGCGCTGTGGTTCCAACTGGTTATGGTCCCATCGAGTTTCTCGCTGAGAATGGCATCCTCTGAAAAATCGACAATGGCAGCCAACAGTGAGGTCGTCCGTTCCGCCTGCTTTCGCTCGGTGACGTCATGGAACGTAATCAGGATCAGAGAATCCCCGATTCCCGCTAATCGGCGAGCGTCAAGCGCCAGCGTCCTTCTAACGGTAGAGGATTGGCGGTCGATCTCGACAGCTTGAAATTCACCAGGGCCAGAAAGAGTTCTTTCTACGGAGTCCCACACTCCGGAGGTTTCCCATTCGCTATTCCCCAACTTGCGGATCGAAACCCCCTGCGTCTCATTCCGCGAAACCTCAAATATGGTGTAGAAAGCCCGGTTCGCCGTCTGTACCTGCAACCTGGCGTCGAGAACAACCACAGGATCGACTACCGTGTTGAGGATCGTCTTCGTGTATTCCCGTTCGTAGATGGCTTGCTGGATGCTTGCGCGAAAGGCTGTGACATTCGTGAATGTGAGCACCGCGCCCAGAATTTGGCCGTCGGCCCCGGTGTAGGGAGCTATTCGAAGAAGAAAATATCTATCGCCATCCCGGGTTTCGACCCGGTGTGGCGCTCCGTCCGCGATCACCCGTGCGCAGATTCTATTGAGATCCTCGACGCCGGCAAGAGTGTTGGCAAGGGAACAACCCACATCGGAGACCTTAAAGCCAAACACCGTCATGGCGGCCCGGTTGAAGCGGGCAACCGTGCACTCCCGGCTGATTACAATTATCGGAAGATCGACAGCATCAAGCAGAGCGGTGTCGTTGGCGGTCATTCCGCCCAAAGTCCTGCCGTCGCCTGACACAGTGCTGGTTAGAAAGGGGTCGTCATTCTGGGCCATGGAGTTCTCTAACTTTAACCAGTAGCGCGATACAGCGTGCGGCTCCGTTGCAGCACGTCATCGGCTATAAGTGGAACGGTCTGACGCAACGCCAAGAGCAAAGCTTGAGAGCGCGGCATGTGGAACGCACTGGGATTGCGCGACAGAAGCTCGTCTTCCAGTACACGCGATTCGTCCGGGCCTACGGCGTCTCGGAGTGCTTCGGACACAGCTCGTTCCAGCCGAGAGTAATCTTCGACGGGAATAAGATGCGAGTGATTCTCACCGAGTCTCGGCAGCATACGAGCATGTACGTCTCCGTTGAAGTTATCCATTAAGAACGAACAAAAGATCGCGATGTCTTGCTCATGCGCGAGCTTGTCGAATAAATCCTCGAGGTTCATGCTGGCGGTAACATCGCCTTGCTCCCACAGAATGTTAACCATCTCGCCCCACCAGCGTACTTTGGGGTAGCGACCGTCTCCGCGAGCTTCTGAAACAACGTTTGCGGCTAAACCCAGGAAAACAGGTGAATCCGGCATTCCGTCACGCATAAATGTAGGTAGTAGATTGTCCGCGTCAACAATCGTCAGTTGGCCCCGCTTTTCCGCGGCTTTCACATCCACGCCCTCGCTTTCCAGGCGGGGCCGAAAAGCGTCCCAATGAGCGACGGTCGGAACCAGAATTACCCCTTCCCCGTTAGCGATCGCCGCAGCCGCAAAGCGACAGACTGCCCGATTGAGAAATTGCTGATCCTGATAAAGCTGGACGATGTGATCACGCGGCGCAGCATCGGCTAAAAGACCGCACCAGGGTTCACCCTGGGCCATTGCTCCATTTGTCTCGCCCATGCTCCCATTGCTTTCCATGGCCATTCTCCCGATCTCTGAAAAATAAATCCCGGCTTAAATTCGATTCTGTTACCCAAGCCGCTTGTGCTCGCGAACGACGCTCGCATCGTTCTGTAACAGATCATATAGGGCAAATCAGGCTTCTAACGATGAATAATTCGAAGGTTCCGGCACTCGCAGCATACCGTGTTTACTGTATTGACCGAGATCAAGATGGTTCTTCCTCCGAATGTTCCTTCTATGACACCGAACATTAGATGGTCGACCCGAGACTTCAGATATCAGGAATGAGCGCGTACCAGGTAGTATCCGTTGTTGCCGTCGATTCTGAGGGCTGTTCGAAAGTTATGTGCCGGAACAATCTTTCAGCGATGCGGGCCAGAAGTCGGCTCTTAGGGAAGCGGCAGCACATGATCGTGAAGGTTGACGGGCAGTTCGATTTTGCATCGCCTCTACCCCGGCGTGACAATTTGCCAGCCTATGATGTCACCATCATTGCTTTGGGATCAGCAGCCACGCGACTGCGGCACTCGCCAGAGACAGGCCTGCGCAAATGAACATGACTATTCTGAACCCGAAAACAAATGCGCTGCCAATCAGATGTTTTGTGGAGGCGTTCGTGGTGGGATCGAGACCGGCAGGAACCTGAAGGCCGGCCAGTCTGGTCGTGTTGGCCTGAAGTTCGTGCTCGACAGAGGTGGGTAGCGCAAGGTGGACCAAGCCGTCGTTTAATCGAGAACTGAACGCTTTTACCATCACGATCCCAAGCAATGCAATAGCTAGCACCCCGGCTACTCGCGCCACCGCGTTATTGATTCCCGATGCTGTGCCGACCCGGTCCTGATCGACTGAATTCATGACGACTGTAGTCAGCGGTGCTACAGTTACCGCCATTCCGAAGCCTAGAACAATCACTGCCGGGAAGAAGGCGCGCCAGTAGCTACCTCCGATGGCGGAGCCGGTAAACAGGACGAAACCTAAGCCGACTACCAGAGGCCCGATGATCAATGGAGCCCTTCGACCGTAGCGGGAGACGAGTCCACCAGACCAGCGAGAAAGAAAGAACATGAGCAAAATGAAGGGAAGCACGGAAGCTCCAGCCGCCGTCGCAGAGTAACCCTGAACCTGGATCAGATTCAGCGGAAACAGGAAAAAGAATATTCCGACAGCAACATACAAAAACAGAGTAAGCAAGTTTGCGCCAGTGAAGCTGCGGGATTCGAAGAGCTTCAGCGGCAGCATCGGAGCTGTGATGTGGGACTCGAGAAATAGAAAGCCTGCGAGGCTACCGAGCCCAACGATCACGCTGCTAAAAACCAGAGGATTTCTCCAGCCGAGGTTTATGGATTCGATGAATCCGTAAACCAGGCCGCCTAATCCGACGGTAGCGAGCATCGCTCCTGACCAATCCACGCGGTCGGCAGTTTCCCTGCGACTCTCCGGAACTTGCCAAAGGGAAATGCAAACCACGGCTACGGCAAGCGGCAAATTAATGAAGAATACCCAGCGCCACGAAGCATGCTCGACCAGCCAGCCGCCAAGAACCGGTCCACCGGCGGTGGTGATTGCCGTAAACCCGGACCACGTTCCGATGGCTTTGCCGCGGCTGCTCTCGTCGAACGACGTACTGATGATGGCGAGGCTTCCTGGGACGAGGAGCGCCGCTCCCACGCCTTGAACGCATCTGGCGATTATCAACTGATGAACATTTGCGGCGAGGCCGCATCCCATCGATGCCAAAGCGAAAATGAAGACGCCCGTAATGAATATCAGCCGGCGTCCCCACAGGTCGCCGAGCGAGCCTCCGACGAGAATCAACGCGGCAAGAAACACTCCATACGACTCGACGACCCATTGCACGTCCGCGACGGTCGTATGAAAGCTGCCCTGGATGGCGGGAAGGGCGACGTTGACTACGGTGCTGTCGACGAAGGCCAGGCTGGAACCGAGAATCGTGGCGGCGAGTATCCAGGTACTCGCCTTTGGTGGGCACGTAACTGCGGCACCGGCTGAAAGTATTACCGCTTTGTCGCAGGGGGCTTCCATGCAGGTTCTGGACTGGCGAAGTCTACTTGTCGGCCTCGACCGGTCTCATAACGTCTTCCGGTAGTGCACACAACGGTCTATGGCCGGATACAAGTCTCCGACACGGTTTTCATGGTATCGAATCTTTCGTGTGACGAGTGATCGTTCCGCATCTCGCCCTCTGGGCGAGCACTCAGCCAGCGCTGTAACTTTGGTGCGATATAGCTTACAAGAATGATAATGAATGGGTGTTCTCGACGGCGACGAGCCTGTTGGCGTGGTTGCGCAAGAGGTCCAGAGTCATATCGGAAGCAGTCATCGAAGAACAGCGAATCGGCAGTTGCTATGATTTCGCCATCAGGAGTTGTCATGGAACGAACGGCTTTAGGGCACATTTCACCATTCTTCATTGTCACCGACGTTGTCCGGACGGTTGCGTTTTATCGTGACAATCTCGGCTTTGAGACGCGATTTGAGGAGCCCAAAGACGGCCCATTCTTCGGAATTGTCGGTCGCGGGGGCGCGCAGATATTCCTGAAATCGCACGGAGGATTGGCGCCTGTGCCCAATCACACCCGTCATCCCTGGATGCGGTGGGATGCTTTTGTCTACGTGCAAGACCCCGATGCGCTGGCGGCTGAGTTTGGCGGGACGGGAGTTACCTTCAGCGTGCCGCTGAAGGACACGCCGGACGGCTTGCGCGGATTCGAAATCTCAGACCCTGACGGGTACGTGATTTTTTTTGGACGGCCGATAGCGGACGGCGCAGCGTGAGAACCTACCTCTCCGAGTCGCGGACCAGCACCACGTCGGCTTCGCGGTGGCCGCGGATGACGGCGAGCTGCTTGCGGTCGTAGGAGTAGTCGAAGTCCCGGATGAATTGTGACTTGAAGTCGGTGAGTTGCCTGCCCGGCGAACCGTCGAGATTCTGCTGCCAGAAATTGTCGGTCTGACCCTGGCGAACGGGGTAAGCGATGCCGCGACCGTCGCGCTTGACGGGCGAGGCGGGAGTCAATTTAGTGTTTGGTACTACTCGTTGGGGCAGCAGTCTCGATCGCCGATCGTAGTTCTGACGCGGTGAAGATTGGCGGCTTGCAGGTTAAGCCGGAGCAGAGAACTGCGAAGGATTTGCCGGATCTGAGTTGCGGCAGATTCGGAATCGTTTCGCCTAGCGCAGGCGGAAGATTTTCTTTGACGGCTTGGCTTGTCCTGAGTCTGATTGTCACTTTTCCGAATGAGAACGCAGCCACGGCAGCTTCATGAAGCTCATCGGCTTTGTCTTCATCCTCTTCGGCTGCGACCACAACAACTTGCGTTGCAGGTTCGAGAAAATGCAGCACCGCGATTCCGTAAGTCGCGGCGAAGATTCCGAACTGCTCGGCAACGCCGGCGAAGGTTTCGAGAGTTTGCTCGGCCTGGTCGCGATAACCTGCATCACCCGTGTAGTGATGGAGGCGG
>DATAUY010000079.1:0-28286 GCA_036268025.1 Candidatus Sulfotelmatobacter sp.
ATCGGGATCGCCGGCGTGTCGTTGGTTGTCGGCGGCATCGTCATCATGAACATCATGCTGGTCTCTGTGACTGAGCGCACGCGCGAGATTGGCATTCGCAAGGCGCTGGGGGCGCGGCGCGACGATGTCCTGCTGCAATTCCTTATTGAGTCGGTAATTCTTGCGCTGCTGGGAGGCGCAATTGGGGTTATTGGCGGAATCGCCATCGCCAAGGGCATTACTGCAATCATTGGAATGCCTTCTTCCATCAAGCTGTGGGCCGTCGCGGCGGGTCTGACGGTTGCGGCCAGTGTCGGAGTATTTTTTGGCGTTTATCCCGCGCGCAAGGCGGCGCGGCTGGATCCGATCGTGGCCTTGCGGTTCGAAATGTAAAGATTCGGGCTCCCGCTTCGACCTTCCGGGAGGCGAAAGCCGGATGGCGGTCTTCACCATGCGCAAATCTGAATTCGGCGAAATCGTGCAGATGGCGACGGACACGATCCGCGGCAACAAGCTGCGGTCGGGCCTGACCGTGCTCGGGATCGTGATTGGTGTTGCCGTCGTGATCGGTGTGTCTTCCATTGGCCGCGGCCTCGACGAGAACGTTCGCGAACTCGTCGCCAGCATCGGATCGAACGTCATCTTCGTTTTTCACATCGACTTCTTCACCTTTGGCCGCATGACCGACGAAATGCGCGCGCGCCGGGAACTCACCTATGACGACGCCCTGGCGATGCGCGACCTCCCCCACATCAAAGCTGTGTCGGCAGGCCTTCGTCTGTTCAGGCCCGAGTTGGGCGTGGGCAGCTATGCGGTCAAATACCAGGACAAGAAAGTCAAGAACACCATCATCGAAGGGGACATGGCGTCGGCCAAGGATGTATTCGACCTGCCGATTGCCACCGGACGCTGGTTCAGCGACTTTGATGACGAACACCATTCTCCCGTGGTCGTGGTCTGCTATCAGACGCAGCATGAACTGTTCGGCGACCAGGATCCGTTGGGCAAAGAAGTTAATATTGAGGGCCGGCTGTTTCAGGTGATCGGCACGGTGGAGAAAATCAAGTCGGTATTCGGAGGAGGCAAGGACCCCAACGACAACCGCGTCATCCTGCCGCTGAAAACGTTCAAAACGCTGCATCCGGAAATGAAGCAGCACGTCATCAGCGTGAAAGCGAC
Source organism: Candidatus Sulfotelmatobacter sp. (assembly GCA_036268025.1). Classification (GTDB taxonomy): domain Bacteria; phylum Acidobacteriota; class Terriglobia; order Terriglobales; family Acidobacteriaceae; genus Sulfotelmatobacter. Next base: position 1,159 of record DATAUY010000079.1, read on the forward strand.
CTCGCACGAAGACATGCCAAAGGCGATGGACGAGATTCGCGAATTGCTGCGGCGGCGGCGCAAAGTTGCTTTCGATAAGCCCGACAATTTTGCGATAATGACTTCGGATTCGATCTCCGACGTATGGAACCAACTGACGGGCGCGCTCTTCGTCGGAATGTTTGCGATCTCCAGCGTGGGCCTGGTTGTCGGTGGCGTGGGCGTGATGAACATCATGCTGGTCAGCGTGACTGAGCGCACGCGTGAGATTGGCGTCCGCAAAGCGATTGGGGCGCGCAAGCGCGATATCCTTCTGCAATTCACGCTCGAAGCGATCATGCTGACGGCTGTCGGCGGAATAATTGGCATCCTTGCCGGGGCTCTCGTTGTCTGGGTGATCCCAATGGTCTGGCCGTCGCTGCCGGCGCGCATGTCGATGTTCTGGGTGTCGTTCGGATTCAGTTCCGCAGCGGGGGTTGGTCTCGTCTTTGGCATCTATCCGGCATGGAAGGCTGCAAACCTCGATCCGATTGAATCATTGCGTTACGAATAGGGCAGCATTCGTTTCTCAGTTCTCAGCCTTCAACTATCAGCAGGGTTGTGACGATTCTGGCGGCTGTGCTCGCTCATGATTCACTCCATCATCTGGATCCTCCAGTTCGTTGCCATACTTGGCTGCGTTTCCAGTTCTGCTTACTACCTGCTGGGTTTGTGGAGCGCAGGCGCATTTCTTCGGCACAGAAAGGCGGACAGCAGTTTCCGCTCCACACAAAGCTTGCCGCCGGTTTCCATTCTGAAGCCACTGAAGGGAATGGATCCTGAGATCTACGAAAGCTTCCGCAGTCACTGTACGCAGGACTATCCGGAATACGAAGTCATTTTTGGAGTCAGCGATCCAGATGATCCCGCTATTGCAAGCGTCGACCGACTGAAGAAGGAGTTTCCTGATCGGGCAATTTCGTTGATCGTGTGCAGCGAGATTCTTGGGCCAAACGTAAAAGTCAGCAACCTTGAATGCATGGTGCAGGCCGCTCGCTACGATCTGTTCATCGTGAATGACAGCGACATCCGAGTGGAACTGGACTATCTGCGCCGAGTTACTGCGCCACTAGCCGACGAGCAGGTAGGATTGGTGACCTGCTTGTATCGTGGAGTGGCGGCTCCGACATTCGGTTCGCGATTGGAAGCTTTGGGCATCAGTACGGATTTCTGTGCAGGAGTTCTCGTGGCACAGCAATTGGAAGGTGGCTTGCATTTCGGGTTGGGATCGACGCTGGCATTTCGACGGAAAGACCTGGAGCAGATTGGCGGATTCAAAATCCTCGCGGACTTTCTCGCCGATGATTACGAACTGGGCAAACGGATTCGAGCGCTGAACAAGCGAGTCCTGCTGTCTGATGTGGTCGTTAAGACGTATCTTCCGCCATATGATCTGCGAGGGTTTTTCACTCACCAATTACGCTGGTTTCGCGGCGTCCGCGACGCGCGCAAAGCGGGCTACATCGGGCTGGTCACGACTTTCGGAATCACGTGGGCGCTGCTGGCATGCATTGTGTCAGGTTTCGCTTTCTGGTCATGGGGCATGCTGGCAGTGGTGCTTTTGTTGCGTTTTGCTTTAGCTGTCACCATGTGCAAAAGCGTTCTGCACGACCAAGGCGCACTAAAGTCGCTGTGGTTGCTGCCTCTGCGAGATTTAATTGCAGTGGGAGTGTGGCTCGCTTCATTCGCAGGGCGCACGGTGACGTGGCGCGGCGACCGATTCGAATTGAAAAACGGCAGGTTGAGTCGGCCTGCGTTCTAGCGCCCGGCTTGGTGGTCCGAAGAAGGAATAAGTTCAAAGCGTCCATCGGCGAACAGCCGGTAGCGACGACCCCGCCACGAAATTGTGTTTCCGAAGAATCCTGCGATCCAGAAGAAAAAGCCCGTGGCATCTTCGAGTGGCAAGAACAGCCAGTTGATTTGTGCGCGCAGCACTCGGACTGAAACTGTATAGGCCGCCGCCAAGCGGAAGACGAGTGCTAATGGCAACACCGGCCACCACGCGGGAGAAAACGCACATACCAATGCTGCCAGCGGCAACGGCATGGTGAATAGCTGGCCCAGATACCCTGCCGGACGCGATCGGCGTGTGCTCCGCGACCAGCGCAAACGGTGCGCAATATTTTTAGTAAAGCCAGCGCTGCCAATATGGTGCTCGATCACATACGACGAAAGAATCACGCCATGGCCGCTTTCAGCGGCGAACTTTCCAAGCACGAAATCTTCGGCGAGGTAGTCCTTCAGGCGGTCGAATCCGCCGATCGATTGCAGCACGCGGCGGCGCGCAGCGATTGTTGGCCCTAATGCAAAGCGCATGCCTTCGAGCATCCGCGCAACCAGCGCTCCTCCCCAGAAGTCGGTATTCATCCCGGTTGCTTCGAGGCGTGACCAGAAACTTCGTCCGGGAACAGCGCGGTAGGGGCAAGTCGCCACGCCAAGATGCTCGTCTTGAAACTCGGCAGCGATGGTTCGAAGAAGATCGGGAGTGACTCGAGTGTCGCTGTCACTCATGACGACCAGATCGTGCGCGGCCGCGGACAACATTCGGTCGAGGCTGTAGACTTTGGCGTTCGGATATGGAGGTTCGCCCGTTACTACGAGCCTTGAGGGAACTTTTGGATACTCCCGCTGTAAGCGCTGCACGACCTGAGCAGCAGGGTCATCATTATTCCGCACCGCAAACAGAATCTCGAAAGCGGGAAAGTCTTGCTCGAAAAATGTCCGCAGGTTGGATTCAAGATCAAGATCAAGCCCGGCCAGCGGCTTCAGAATGCTGATTGGTTCGGCGGATTTCGGCGCCGCCGGCTTCACCGCCAGATAGCGCGACACAGCAACAATCTGGAGAATGGAGTAAACAAGGGAACCGCAGAGGATGCAAAGAAAAATACCCGCCAGGAGCTTGCCTGGATGAATCGCGAAAAGCAATAAGAGCAGTGCGCTTCGTGCGCCTGGGAACATGGAGGGACCGGGGGGCCGCGAGTCATTATACCTAGACGTTGCAGGGTTCTTTCGCGTTTGCGGCGTGCCCATAGGTGGTGGCGGCGTGGCGATCCAGGGCAGTCCGAGCCCTTTGGGAGAGTTGCTTCAGAGTGTAGGGTTTTTGTAGGAAGTTGGTTTCCAGATCGACGACCTTGTGGTCGAGCACGGTCCGGCCCGCGTAACCCGATACAAACAAAAACTTCGTGTCCGGACGGATCTGCGTTAGCTCTCTTGCGAGTGCGTCGCCACTCATGTTCGGCATGACGACATCGGTAACGACCAAATGAATGTCTGAGTCGTATTGCCCCGCAGTAGCGAGCGCGTCGACGCCGTCCTTCGCTTCAAGTACGTGATACCCCTGAAGCCCCAGGAACTCAGCAGTTGCACGGCGGACCGCGGCTTCGTCTTCGACCAGCAGAACTGTTTCTGTTCCTCGCGTCAGGATGTCGACATCGCGTTTTTCCGGCTCAACTGCGGGAGTTTTCCCTCCGGCAGAGGGCAGGTAGATCTTGAACACCGTGCCGGACCCCGGCTCGCTGTATACCCAAATGAAGCCCTTGTTCTGCTTCACGATTCCGTACACCGTCGCGAGGCCGAGCCCGGTTCCTTTTCCCGACGGCTTAGTTGTGTAAAACGGTTCAAAGATGTGAGGCAAGTCTTCGCGAGGAATTCCCGCACCGTCGTCGTTCACGGTGATCAGTGCATAGTTTCCCTTTGGGATGACGGCAGGCTTGTCGTGGATGTAATCGTCGTCGAGTTGTACGTGGAAGGTTTCGATCCGCAAATGGCCGCCGCGCGGCATGGCATCGCGCGCATTGGCAGCCAGGTTCATCAGAATTTGTTCAATCTGCATAGGATCGATCCGTGCCCGGCCGACGTTGCTTCCCGGCATAAACGTAAATTCAATGTCTTCGCCGATAAGCCGGGGAAGAGTCTTGGCGATGTTGGCCACGACTTGATTCAGGTCCATGACACGAAGGGCTTGAGGCTGTTTGCGGCTGAAGGCGAGAAGTTGCCGGGTCAATTCGGCGGCCCTGCGGGCGGCCAGCAGAATCTCCTGAATCTTGGTCTCCAGCGGGCTCTGTTGCGGTACGGAATCGAGAGCGAGTTCGGAGTAGCTGGTGATGATCGTGAGCAGGTTGTTGAAGTCGTGCGCGACGCCGCCGGCGAGACGGCCGATTGCATCCATCTTCTGCGCTTGCGACAGTTGCGCTTCGAGCCGCATGCGCTCGCTCATGTCGCGTCCATTGGCGACAAAGTGCGTGATCTCGCCGGATGAATCCCGCACCGGGCAGATGCTTTCTTCGACGTAGTAGAGTTCGCCGCTTTTCTTCCGGTTGACGAGGATGCCGCGGAAGACGTTCCCGGAAAGGATCGTGTTCCACATCTCCCGGTAGGTTTCGGAAGTCTGCTCGCCCGATTTGAGAACGCGGTGAGTCTGTCCGCATACTTCGGCATTGGTGTAGCCGCTCAGGGCTTCGAATGCGGGGTTTACATACTCGATGACGCCATAGCGGTCGGTAACGACCACGGTGTCGGCCGACTGCTCGACTGCCCGCGAGAGCTTCCGCAGCAGTTCCTCCGCGCTATGGTGTTCCCGTTGCAGCGCGTGGATGGCAATCGTGTTGCGAATGGTGCATACCAGCGTTGGTCCATCGAGGCGCGATTTGGGCAAACAATTCCAGTTCCCTGCCTGAATGATCTCCGCGACGGTTTTCTCGTCCGCGTCAGCCGTCAGCAGGATGAAGGGCACGGAAACGCCTGCCCGCAGGAACTCCGACACAAAGCCGATCGCCTCGGCATCGCCGGTGCAATGCTCGAAGAGGATCAGATCATAAGGCCTCTTCTGCATCATCGCTTTGGCTTCAACGATGCCGCGCGCGTGCTCGAGATCTGCCTCCAGCATGCTGCGGTTCCTCTCGAGAATCTCGCGAATCAGGAAAAAATCTTCCTCCTGATCGCCGACGAGAAGAACCCGCAAGGGTGGCGCGGAGGCCGCGGGATGGACGGCGCTTAACACTGTCACAGTTACCATCGGAATCTGGCCGCGAGAGTTTAATGAGCCCGAAGCGAGCTGGCGCGGCAACGGAAACTGTCAATTCCGACACGCCCGCGCGATTCCGCTCCCAGAATCGGCCACGAACTCTTGCTACACACGGCGAGGATTAGAAGATAATTAGTTTCGTAGTCCCCAGATATGCGATGAGGACGCTGTATCTGTTCGACCGAAGCAGGATTGTAGCGGCAATAGCAGCGTGGCTTTCGTCCCGAAAACCCAACAATCCATCCCGAATTTGTATGAATTTACTTTCTCGTGACTTCTAAACCCACCTTAATCTGTTTTCATTGTTAACCAACGGGGAGTTGTTTCGTCTAATCGTGCAAACCATTGATTCGGCTCTCGCTGAGATTGATGGAACCGTTGACTAGGATAGAGCGTACCGACATAACAAGTGCGGTTAGGTTGAATGTGACCGAATACCTATCGTTTGTGAGGACGTATGGAGAATTTACAAAGATCGAGTAGCTCGTTCCGGCCGATCGACCGCTACGATGTCGGCCATGTGCAGGAAGTTATCAGGCAAGCGCACGAAGAGTTGCGCCAACTTTTACAACAGCGCGCTGAAATCATGAAACGCATTGGCACCGTCAAGCAAACCATCTCAGGCCTGGCAAACCTGTTTGGCGACGGAGTCTTGAACGAGGAACTGATGGAACTGGTGGACCGCAAGAGCAGTGGACGCCAGCCTGGCTTTACCAAGGCCTGTCGCATGATCCTGATGGAAGCCGGCCGCGCCATGAATTCTCGCGACATTTGCGATTATTTCCAGCAGAAGATGCCGGCATTGCTAGCGCGCCATAAGGACCCGATGGCCTCGGTCACGACCGTACTGAATCGCCTGGTGGAATATGGCGAAGCAGAGGCAGTCGTTTCCAACGGCAGACGCGCGTGGCGCTGGGTGGCTGACGTGCCGACCGAGCCGACGGTTGCCCAGGGACATTCCGGTCTCGTCGCGTAGTACTCTCTGAATCTCTAATCAACCGGTAGCGAGCGCTTTTGGCGCCGCTACCGGTACAAGCCGCTGCTATGCAGGAGGCAGCAGCATTCCTTTTTCAAGATGCCTGATGACGTGCGCGTACGACGCCGCATGCGGATCGTGCGTGACCATCACAATCGTCTTATGGAAGTCTTCGTTCAACCGCTTCAGAATCTCCAAAACGTCCGTCGCCGAATGGCTGTCCAGGTCGCCGGTCGGCTCGTCCGCCAGCAGTAGAGTCGGATCGCTGACGATGGCGCGTGCGATAGCGACGCGTTGTTCCTGTCCGCCGGATAATTGTTTTGGCAGATGGTGCACGCGTTCTTCCAGGCCAACCAGTTTTAGCGCGGTCATCACGTGATCTTTGCGCTGCTGCGCATTCAATTTGGTAAGCAGCAAAGGCAGTTCGACGTTTTCGAAAGCCGTAAGCACCGGAATCAAATTGAACGTCTGGAAAACGTATCCGATGTGCTCGTTGCGCCAGTGGGCAATCTGCGAGTCGTTGAAGCGAAAAATGTCCTGTCCCTGCACCAGCAACTCGCCGCTGGTGGGCCGGTCGATTGCCGCGATCATGTTCAGCAGCGTCGTCTTGCCCGAGCCCGAAGGGCCCATCAACGCGAGAAACTCGCCTTTCGCGATGTCAATCGATACTTCATCGAGCGCCGTGACCTGAAAGGCATCGCGCTTGAAGACTTTGCTGACGCCCCTCGCCTGAACGACTTTTGTGCCTGTGGCAATATCTTGTGTGACTGTACTCATGATTGCCCCTTGATTTTGATTTTGTCTCCGTCTTTCAGTGTTGCGGGCGCAGAGGTGACGACGCTTTCTCCGCCGACCAGACCATCAATCAAAGCGCCATCCGCGCGCTGGCTGGTGATATGAACTTCGCGTGCGACCACTTTTCCGTTGTAGGCGATGAATACCGTCTTTTTTCCTTCTTTATCGCGGATCGCCGTTGAGGGCACAAATACACCTGCCGGCTGCGCCGAGTTCTTTGGCTGCTCGTTGGCGAGGAACCGTACGGTCGCATTCATCTCAGGGCGCAACTGCACATCCGAATACTTGTTCGGATTCAGCACCTGAACTTTGACCTGCACCGTGGCTTTCTGCCGGTTCGCTTCAGGAGAGATCTGCGCGATCTGGCCGTCATATTGTTTGTCGGGATAGGTATCGGTCGTGACGACCGCTTTCTGTCCCGGCCCGAGGCGAGCGAAGTCAGCCTGTGCGATATCGAGTTCTACTTGCAGATCATTTAAATCCGCGAGCGAAACCACCGATCCCTGCGGACCGCCAGCGGCGGCGCTGGCGAACTGCGCAGTGATCAACTCGCCTTTTTCTGCTGTGCGATCCAGAATCGTACCTGTCACCGGAGCGCGAATCACAGTCGCATCAAGCTGCGATCTCGCATAGTCCAACTGGCCCTGAGCCTGTGCGAGTGCGCCTTGCGCGCGCAGGATTTCCTCCGAACGCGGACCGATCTTTGCCATGGCGAATGCCTGTTGCACGGAGTTCATCCGCTGCTGGTCGGCTTCATACTTCGCGGTGGCATCGTCGAGCTGCTGCTTCGAAATCACGCCGCTCGCTGCAAGTTCCTTCGTACGGTCGAGTGTGATCTTGTCGTTCGCGGCAGTCGCGCGCGCTTCGTCGAGGTTGTGCTGCGCCTGCTGGATTTCTTCAGGACGCGATCCATGTTGCAGCTCTTCCAGGTATGCCTTCGCATTGTCCATCGCGCCTCTGGCCTGCTCGTATGCCGCTTGAAATTCCTGATTTTCGAGCCGAACCAGAACCTGGCCTTCTTTTACTTTGTCGCCTTTTTCCACGCCGATCCATTCGAGGCGTCCCGTTACCTTGGAGTTCACGTTGATGGTGTGATGGGCGACGATGTACCCCGTGGCTGTCAGCACAGTGGAACCAGCCGCATCCGGGCTGGACGACGCCGTCGCGCGAACGACCTCAACCTCTGGAACATCGGAGGAAAGTGCGCGATAAGCGAGGGCCGTGAGCCCCAACAAGACAACTACCGCAATGCCGCCAAGAATGTAGCGCCGCGCCCATGCTGGCGGCTCTCCGCCGTTGCCACCGCGTTGCGAGCGATCAATCCGCAGGCTCTGCAAATCGTCATGTTTCGTATCTATCGGCATGAAGAAAGTCTCGACCTCGGAACAGTTCACTCCCTAAAGACGCTGCTGGCGTATTAATCCCGCAGTGCCGCGATGATTTCTCGGCGAGAGGCGTGCCATGCGGGGAAAATTCCGCCGAACAGTCCCATCGTTAAAGCAAAAATGATCGCCGTCATCACTACGGCAGGAGTGATTTGCAGGCCAAACACAACTTCGCTGAAGGTCACCTGGTTCTGCGTGCCCGTAGTCATGCCGTTGAACGGCAGAATCAAGAGGATGCCGACGACCGCTCCCAGAAGTGAAAGCAGGACGGCTTCCAATACGAAGGAAGTCAGAATGCTTGGCCGCGAAAAGCCAATCACTCGCAGCGTGGCAATCTCACGAGAACGATAGGCCACGGCAGCGTACATCGTGTTCATCGCGGCGAAGCTCGATCCAATCGCCATGATGCCCGCTACCAGCCATCCTATGAATTGAATCACAGCGCCTGACTTCGTCTGCGTCGCGTAGTATTCCGGTTCGAGCATGCTGTCGAGCTTAAGCCGCTGGTCCTCGCCCACACGGTGCTTGAGCGCGTCCGCTGCGACGGCGTCGGTGGCATGCAAGTATGCGGAACTGTAGACGCCTTGCCGGTCGAAGTCCGAGGTCATTTGATTTACATCGCCCCAGATCTCCGACTCGTAAGCCATTCCTCCTGCGTCAAACACCCCCACTACTTTCCACGAACCTTTTCCGAAGTCCAGAGTGTCGCCGACGTTGGCATGCGTGAAACGCTTGTGGATGCTGTTGCTCACTACCACTTCGCGCTGGCCGGGTGTAAACCAGCGACCAACTAGTAACTTCACCGATGGCCGAAGTTCCAGACCATCGGGCATCATGCCGCGGACGGTTACATTTGCTTCCCCGGAGCCGTCTTTTCGAGCGACCATAATCACCACCGTGATTTCACCCGAGATCAATGGCTCGCCATGGCTGTCTTTAGCAATGCCGGGAAGAGTCTTCAATGTCTGAAAACTCGCCTGCTCAAACGGGCCGGTCAGTTCGCTGGTCGCTCCCTTGCGCAGCACCAGCACGTTTAGCGGATCACCGGTGCTCTTGAAGGCTTTCTGCAAGCCGGCAAGCAGCGCCATGATGAACACAGCCGTCGTGACCGTAAGAGCAATACCCAGCGCCGTCATCACGGTCAGCCCTTTGCGGAGCCTCATGTTGCGAATGTTGTAGCTGATTGGGATTGCCATGATTTTTCCCTAGCCGATGTGGCGCAGGCCCTCCACAATTCCCAAACGCGACGCGTTGTAGGAAGGAATGATGGCGCTGATGAAACCGACCAAGGCCGCGACAATCCAGGCGACCAGCATGGTGGGCACGTTTACCTGCAATGCGCCGGCAAATCCACCCGCCTGTGCCGCGCCCTTTCCCAGAAGAAAGGCCAAAAGCGACCCCGCGATGCCGCCAACAAGCGCCAGCAGTACCGCTTCACCAACAAACAATCCAAGGACAGTACCGCGCGTAAAGCCCAGGGTCTTGAGAACGGCTACTTCACGCGTGCGCTCGCGAATGGACATGGCCATCGTATTGGCAGAAACCAAAAGGATCGCGAACACGACGGCTCCACAGATGCTCAGAATGAACGCCTTCACGTTGCCCAGCATCGCAAGAAATCCAAGCTGAAACGCCGCTTCGGTTTCCGTGCGTGTTGGCTGCGGAGAATTCCGAAACATCGCATCGACGGCGGGGCCAATTTTCTGTACCGCTTCGGGCGAGTCCGCGAGGATCGTGAAAAATCCGGATTGTCCCTTCAGGTAGGGTACGGCCTCTTCCACATATTTCTGGTTGTAGTAGAGCGACTGCGTAGGCCGTGGCGCGGTAAAAATCCCGCGAATCGTCAACTCCAGATTGACCGGGAAAACATCCCCTTGAATGATGATCTTGTCGCCGACCTTCCAGCCGAATTGCTCGGCTTTCTTGTTATCCACTACCGCGCCGGCGCGGTCCTTCTGCCAGGCTTTAAGCTGGTCTTCGGGAATTTTCCAGTCTTTGTAGACTTTAAAGAATTCGTCCGGATCGGTGCCGAACTGCGCGAAGAAATCGTTGGACTTGTCGTCTTTGTATTTGCCGCCGAACCAGTTCTGCGGAACCACAATAGCGACACCGGGAATGGCGCGAATCTTTTCCCGGTAAAACGCGGGCATCTCAAAGGTGAGCGACACTTTGTGCCGGGTGACCAACCGCAATGCCGATTCTTCGGTGCCCTTCGACATATAGAAATTGCGCCAGATCGCCATCATCAGCGTGAGCAGAAGCAGAGAAAAACCAACGCTCAGGACGGTGAGGATGCTGCGTCGAAGATTACGAAACGTGTTCTTTTGGACAAATCGGGTCAGGGTCATGACTGAACTCCCGGGAGTACTAACAACGGACAACTGAGGATGGGTAAGCCCAAGCGCCTACAGCATAGTTGAAACGCTTCGACCTCCACAACAATGTTGGCGGTATCGGCTGCGCCGCTGAAAACCGATTCCTGTGCCATCACGAGTTCCATTTTTTCGCGATCTGTTCCAATCTGCAAGTGGAGATCGTCATTGCTCCAAAGTGACAAATGTCATCCGCAGGGGCCATCTGACAATTACAACGGTACTCAGTGGCTGAAAGTCACGCGGTGTGATCAATCAAATCTTCCCTCATCCGCCGACGGTCCATACAGCGCCGGTACCGGCGCCTCATTGAGGCGCAGGTACACGGTGAGTTGTCCGCGATGATGGGCGAGGTGGCTGAACACCGATTCAGTGATGGCCACGTGACGAGGGCTTTCGCTGACTACGTGACCGCCAACCACAAACTTCCACGTCTTCATCAGGTGTTCCTCTGTCGTACCCTGCAAGGCCTCGCGGGCTTGTGCGACCGCATTATCGAGCGCAGCCGTCAGTTCTTCGCGCTTGGCCCATTCGAGCGGCTTGAATTTGGCCGCGTCAGGCGACCTCATATCGAACTCATCCTGCTTCACCATGGAGACGATCCATGCAGGCATCGTGGCGACGAGCGAGGCCAGATAGCCCAGAGGCATCGATTTGGGATCGGGCTTCCAGTCGTTGTGCCCTTCGGGCACGCGTTGTAGAGCAAGACGAGAACTGGAGGCTTCGCGCTCCAGTTCAGCAAGAAAAAAATCGGTAAGTTTCATGTTCATAATCTCCGTGACTCGACTCGTCGGGAATCAAGTTGAAGAAAGCTATCAGTGATTCAGGACAGATTTAGTCCTCAATCCGTGACAGAATAACGGCTATGATTCAGACCTCGGCCCGCCTTCTGCGATTGCTGTCGCTTTTTCAGGCGCAGAGATATTGGTCGGGAATCGATCTGGCGAACAGGCTGGACGTGACGGCTCGTACCTTGCGCCGCGATGTAGACCGCCTGCGCAGCCTTGGATATCCCGTACATTCGACGTCGGGGATTGCTGGCGGCTACCAGCTTGGCGCCGGCGCGACTCTGCCCCCGCTATTGCTCGATGATGATGAGGCGGTTGCTGTTGCACTGGGATTGCGAACTTGTGCGAGCGGCGGCGTGTCGGGCATCGAAGAGGCGTCAATGCGGGCGTTGATGAAGCTGGAGCAGGTGTTGCCGCCGCACTTACGGCATCGCGTGGCTGCGGTGCACGGATTCATCGTTCCCCTTCAGAGGCAAGGGCGCGGCCCAACTGTGGATGCCGGGCGGCTTTCAATTATTGCCGGCGCTTGCCGCGATCATGATGGAATTCGATTCCGATATCAGGACCGGGCTGGCGCGCCGAGCGCGCGGAATGTCGAACCGCATCGCCTTGTGCACACCGGCTATCGCTGGTATCTGGTCGCCTGGGATACGATACGCAACGACTGGCGAACTTTTCGCGTGGACCGCATCGAAGGCAAGTTGAAAACTTCGATCCGCTTCAGGCCTCGGAAGCCCCCGGAAGGAGACTTCGCGGCCTACGTTTCAAAGTCTCTATCGCAAGCGCCCTATCCTGTGAGAGCGCGAATTACTTTGCACGCACCGGTGGAAACACTGGCCAGGAGGATTCCGTCGTCCGCCGGCGTGCTTGAAGCCATCGATCAGAATTCTTGTACCCTGCGTACAGGCGCCCACTCGGTGGAAGGAATCGCGATGCATTTGTCCTGGCTCGGCGTGGACTTCAGGGTACATGAGCCGCCCGAACTCATCGCCTACGTGCGCAGGTTGGCGGACCGCATGAAGGCCGCAAGCTCTTAACACTTCAATAGTTATTGCCGCGCAATCGCCTTACTTTGGTAACTCGAAGCATCTCTTCTTCGACGGTATTCTAGAGCCACTTTTTATCTCCGGAGGTCTGTCCGGCGCGTCTGCTGCGGAGACGCGTAGATGCGTGATGGATTGGAGCAAGGAGAAAATGTCCACCAAAATCGGCCATTTCGAAATTCTCAGTGAACTGGCGAAGTCCCCGACCGGCGTTGTATACAAGGCCAACGATGCCGAGACCGGCCAGACCATCGCCCTGAAAGCCATTCAGTTGAGCGCATTCGGTGAAAGCGCGGGCGCACTGCAGCAGGCATTGCTCGACGAAGCCGAGTGCACCAAGGTTCTCAGCAGCCCCAATATCACGAACGTCTATGGAGCGGGTGAAGTCGAAGGCCAGTTCTGCGCACCGATGGAATACGTGCAGGGGAATAGCATCGCCACCATGCTGGCGCGCAAGGAAGGATTTTCCATTTGGGACCTGCTCGATATCGGCCGTCAGCTGTGCCAGGGATTCGAGCATGCCAGTGCACACAACATCGTTCACCGCAGTCTTGAGCCTTCCAAAATCATGTGCGGATGGGACGGGACAGTCAAGATTCTGAGCTTCGGAATTTCCAGCGTTGGCGATTTCGTGCAGCACGTCGGCGGTGATGTTTCATCCATCCTTTACTACATGTCTCCAGAACAGATTCGGGGCGAAGCGATGGATGCGCGTTCGAACCTGTTCAGCCTGGGCGCGATGTTCTACGAAATGGTGACTGATCGCAAAGCCTTCGACCGCGAGGATGTGGAGTCGTTGCGCCAGAGCATTCTCGAAAGCACACCGGTTGCCCCGATTCATGTGAATCCTAAAGTGCATCCGCTCTTGAGCGATCTGATCATGAAGTCGATCGCGAAAGATCCGGCAGAACGGTTCCAGACCGGCCGGGAACTTCTCGATGAAATGGAGAAGTGCAAGGAATCGAAGTCCGTGGCTGCGAAGAAACCGGAAGCTCCGAAGAGCCCAGTTTCAAACCAGGTGAAGGCTGCCGCGCAATCAAAATTCGTGAACGCAAGTGCGCCGAAACCGGGCGCGCCGGCATCGCCAAAGCCCGCTGCGCAGATGACGCAAGCGAAGGCGGCTCCAGCTAAGCCGATCGAGAAAAAGCTGGCTGCGCCCGTAACGAGCACACCAGCACGTCCGGAAAAGAAGGTGACGGCGATTGCAAAGACCGCTCCCAAAGCCGCAGCTGCCGCCGCGGGTGCGGGTTCGCGCACCGTGTCCTCAACCCCGCGAGAAGCGCCTGAGCTTGATCTGTCGGACGCCTACGTTGCTGCCCCTGTTGGGCCAACGGTAGAGGCGGTCGTGACCGAGTCCGCGTATATGTCATCCGCCGTCGCCGATGAGCCGCAGGTTGAAACTTTCGAGCCCCAGGCTAACGAAGGACCGAAGATTGCGGTTGATCCGATGATGGCGGAAGGTGGGTCGTCCGGAGGCAGCAGCACGAGCTTCTCCGAGATTTCCGAACTGCCTCCGCTCAAGGAAACTTATGTTGCGCCGGCGCCACCTGCTGCTACGCATTTCCAGCCCGAAGACCCTGTTGCAACCTACACCTCGATGCTTAAAGGGAAACAAGTCGAGGAAAAGCCGAAGGTTCAGCCCCGCGAAGTAGCGCAGAAGGCCATCAAGGAAATCAAAGGCGTACCGCCGAAGCTGATGCTCTATTCGATCGGTGGAGCGGTGGCGCTTATCCTTGCAATCGGCATTGGGGTGACGATCTACATTCACAGCATAGGCAGCGACGACGATGCCGGTGCGCGCCGTCCCGCGCCAACTGTGACGCAAGAGCAGGTAGAACCCCAGCCGGCCCAAAAGCAGGTGGCTCCTGCGCCAGTGCAAAGCCAGCCCGAAGAAGAAGCAAGCGAGCCAGTAGAGAAATCAGCCGCACCTTCGAAGGCGCGCGCGCCGAAGAAGAAGGCTGCGGCTGTGGCGCCTGCAATTGTCGCCGGCCAATTGTCCATCGATTCAACTCCGCAGGGGGCGCAGATACAGATCAACGGCAAGAGCGATGCGAGTTGGGTGACGCCGCTGGCGATGACCGATCTTCAGCCGGGGCAGTATTCCATCACGGTCAGTAAGGCGGGCTACGTCACGGATACGCGCACGCTCGATGTAACCTCAGGTGGCCGCGCCAGCGCTAACGTTCACCTTGTGCCGTTGACGGCCACGCTGATCGTGAAGAGCGATCCGCACGGCGCGAATATCTATGTTGACGGTCACGATCTGGGAGCCAAAACACCGGCCCAGGTCAGCATCCCCAAGGGCGAGCACGTCGTCCTTGTCCGCATGTCAGGCTACATTGACGAGACCATGAATGCGCAATTTGTTCTCGGCCAGACCTACAACTTCTCGCCGACGCTCCGCGCCCTCGGCAACGTGGACAACATCAAGACCGTCGGCGGCAAAATGTCGAAGCTGTTCGGCGGCGGCAAGGCCGACCCGGGACAGGCGACGGTCAGCATTCACACGCAGCCCAAGGGCGCTCAGGTGGCCATCAACAAGCACATGATCGATAAGAGTTCGCCGGTCGATGTTGCGGTTGATCCCGGCAACTACGAGGTTGACATCACTCTAAGCGGCTATGCGCCGTTGCACAAGGTCATCAGCGCCGACAAAAAAGGCAAAGTGGTGATCGACGAGGTGCTGCAGCCGCAATAAGAGCGGACTCAGCGAACCGGACTCACGCGCGCAACAAGGATCGCGCTCGCATCAGGCAACGCGCTGGGCGACACATCCCTTCTCGTTCTCTACGAAAGGGTGGGCACGATGGCGGGCTTGACCGTCGTTGAAATGAAGCGTCGCCGATTCTACGGCAACGAAAAGGCAATCACGTAGTCGCCTTGTTTGGACCCTAACTTTCCGTGGCCCCCTGCGCAGATGACCAGATACTGCTTGCTCTTCCATGTGTAGGTCATTGGGGTAGCGTTCGCTGCGGCAGGCAATTCATAACTCCACAGTTCTTTTCCAGTCTCCGAGTCGAAGGCGTGGAGGTGCGGATCGATGGTTGCCGAGGTAAAAACCAACTGTCCGGCGGTGACCATCGGTCCGCCGAGATTGATCGATCCCGTTTGCTTTCCCGGCGTCATTGTGCCGAGAGGAACATTCCACGCAACTTTTCCGGTGAACAAATCCACCGCTTCCGTTGTTCCCCAGGGCGGCGCGTTGCAGGGAGGGCCACTGGGCGAAAAAAGAAACGTCCGGTAAAGGCCATACGGAGATGGTTCCTGATCACCGAACTCTCCGTAGATGCGGTTGTCCTGGTTCTTGTGAACCTCAGCCGCATAGTCCGCCCGGGGGATCAACTTCATCCATGCAATCAGTCGATTGGTGTTCACGATCATGCGGTGCTGTTGCGAATCATAGGCAGCGCTGCCCCAATTCACGCCTCCCACGTTACCGGGCGCCTGGATCGTTCCCTTCAAACTCGGCGGCGTAAAAATTCCTTCGTTCCGCGAAGCGGCGATCTTGTCTGTGCACCATTTAGAGTCGGCGGGCGTCGGGCCCCATGTATCGGTTGCTTCGAATTTCTCCGGCACGAGCGAAATCGTGGAAAAGGGTTGCGTGGGCGAACTCTCCTCGCCTGCAATATCGGACCGCGGCACAGCGCGTTCTTCCACCGGAAGCAAAGGCGCGCCGGTCAGCCGGTTCAATACGAATACGTGGCCCATTTTTGTGTTGATCACGACCGCTGGCGTTCCATCCTTCCAACTGATCAATGTCGGCTGAGAAGCGACGTCGTAATCCCACAGATCGTGATGCACAACTTGAAATCCCCAGACAAATTTGCCGGTCGAAGCGCGCAAAGCCACGACGGAGTTCGCCCATTTGTCGTCGCCCTTGCGGATTCCGCCGAAATAATCGGGTGCGGCGCTGCCCGTCGGGACAAAGACCAGATCGTGTTCGGCGTCCACGGAGAAAACCGACCAGGCATTGCCTGCGCCTGTGCGCGGATGCGTATCATTCGCCCAGGGGATCGGATCCCATGTCCACCGGAGCTTGCCCGACCGCGCATCGAATGCGCGAACGATGCCTCGGCCGGTGTCCACGCGCCAGTTGTCGGCTATCGACGATCCAACAATGACCAGATCGCGGTAAATTGCCGGCGGCGAAGTCACCTGATAGCCGCCAGTCCACTCCGTTTGAGTGGCCGCATCTTTGTTCAGATCGACAACGCCGCCGCTTCCGAAGTCGGCACACAGCTTGCCACTGTTAGCGTCGAGCGCAATCAGCCGAGCGTCCAGCGTGCCGAGAAAGATCCGCAGACTGCAAGCAGCGCCGGCTTTTGCGCCATCGTCGCGCCACGCCGAAACCCCCCGCGAAGTGACCTCGGAATATTCCCGTTCCAGATTCACGCCGGGATCGTACTCCCAGAGTTTCTTCCCAGTGTCAGGTTCGAGTGCGATCACATGGTTGTAAGGCGTGCTAAGAAAGAGTTTGCCGTCCACCAGGATGGGGGTCGCCTCGAACGCAGCCTTGCGGATGAGTTTCGTCGGAATTTCGTTGGCGCCGGTCCGATAGGTCCAGGCAACCTTGAGGCTGTTTACATTGCCTCGGTTAATCTGCGCCGCCGTGGAGTAACGACTCCCGCCAGGATCACTGCCGTAAGTTGGCCAGCCGGAGTTATTCGCTTGCGCGGAACAGCGGGCCGAAAATGTTATCGCGACGATGACGAAACAAAAGGACCAAAATGCCCAACCGGCGCGAGGCTTCATGGTTCCGAAGATAGCGTGGTCTGACGAGGGAGGCAAATCATTGGTAGAGGGTCAGTTTGAATTTCTCACCCGAATAGGAAGTCCTCTCCGTGATGACCGTGGCACAAATAGCGATGGCGGCGACGGTCCATAGATCGGGCAACGGCGGCGAGGTGGATTCCACCGTGACGGCCATGCGCTGCATTCTAGCAGCGGTTTCGGCACGGGGACCGCGTTTGCAATCCTCTTGAATCGAAGTGTATCGTTTTCCCCTTGCGCATTCTCCGTTCCGGAGCCGCCATGATCAAAGACCGTTTCTCGAAGCACCTGACTGTTTCCCTAATTTTTCTGTCGGCCGTGGCGATGCCTGCCGCCGACAAACCTTCTCTTCCCGCGCCGCCGGTGGCCAAGAAAGTCCCGCACGTTACCGAGATCAACGGACGCAAACTGGTGGACAACTATTTCTGGCTGCGCGACAAGCCGAACCCGGAAGTGCGCGCGTATCTCGAAGCCGAGAACGCCTATACCGACGCGGTGATGAAACCGACCGAGGCGCTCCAGAAAAAGCTCTATGACGAGATGCTGAGTCGCGTGAAAGAAACCGATGTCGAGGTCCCGTATAAAGAAGGCGATTACTTTTATTACGTGCGGACGGAGGCGGGAAAACAGTATCCGATCCGCTGCCGCAGGAAAGCCAGCATGGACGCGCCCGAAGAAGTTCTGCTCGACCAGAACGAACTGGCGAAGGGGCAGCCGTTCATGTCGATCGCGGCATTCGCCGTCAGTCCTGATGGAAACCTGCTCGCTTACAGCTACGACAACACGGGCTTCCGGCAGTACACGCTGGCGGTGAAAGATTTGCGCACCGGACAAAGGCTTGCCGATCACGCCGAGCGCGTGGGATCGGTCGTGTGGGCGAACGACAACCAGACGATTTTTTACACGCAGGAGGATGCCGTTTCGAAGCGGCAATATCGTTTCTATCGCCACACGGTCGCTGCAACCACGCCCGACACGCTGGTCTACGAAGAGCCCGACGAGCGCTTCGACGTCTTCGCATTCAAGACGCGCAGCGAGGCATACATTTTTCTGATGTCGGCCAGCCATACCACCAGCGAAGCCCGCTTCATTCCGGCCAAGCAGCCCGACGGCAACTGGCAGATTCTCGAACCGCGCAAGCAGGGCGTCGAATATTATCCCGACCACAACGGGGATTCGTTCTACATCCGCGTCAACGACACGGGGCGCAACTTCCGGCTGGTGAAGACGCCGGTGACCGATCCGGGCAGCGCGAACTGGCACGAAGTGATGGCGCAGAATCCGGGCATCATGATCGATGACACCGACTTCTTCAAGAATTTCTGCATTCTTTATGAACGCGAGAGCGGCCTGCCACAGGTTCGCGTCATCGATCTGCGCAATGGGCAGTCGAAGCGCATTGCATTTCCAGAGCCTGCGTACGCCGCATATTCGTACATCAACCGCGTATACGACACGACCGAATTCCGCTACGGATATCAATCGCCGATTACGCCGCCGTCGGTGTTTTCGTACGACATGGAAAAAGGAACTTCAACGCTGCTGAAGCAGAAGGAAGTTCCCGGCGGATACGACGCGAAGAAATATCAGGTCGAGCAGATTTATGCGACGGCGTCAGACGGCGTGAAGGTGCCGATCTCCGTCCTGCGGCTGAAAGACGCGAAACTCGACGGCACCGGCCCGCTGTATCTCTACGGATACGGATCGTACGGCGTCTCGATTGACATGTTCTTCAACTCGAACATCTTCAGCATGGTCGATCGCGGAGTGGTTACCGCGGTCGCCCACATTCGCGGCGGCGGCGAGATGGGCAAAGCCTGGCACGACGCGGGCCGCATGATGAACAAGAAGACGACATTCACCGACTTTATCTCGTGCGCCGAAGACCTGGTGAAGCGCGGCTATGGATCGAAAGACCGCCTCGTCATCGAAGGCCGCAGCGCCGGCGGGCTGCTGATGGGCGCGGTACTGAACATGCGTCCGGACCTGTTTCATGCGGCGCTGGTCGGCGTGCCCTTTGTTGACGTGATTAACACCATGCTCGATGAAACCCTGCCGCTCACGGTAGGTGAGTTCGAAGAATGGGGCAATCCCAAAGAAAAAGCTGCGTTCGATTACATGATCACGTATTCGCCCTATGACAATATCGAGGCGAAGGCATATCCGAACATGCTGGTGCGCACATCATTCAACGACAGTCAGGTGATGTACTGGGAGCCGGCGAAGTATGTCGCGAAGATGCGCGCGACGAGAACAGATCACAACACGCTGATCCTGAAAACAAATCTTCAACCCGCGGGACATGGCGGAGCCTCCGGCCGCTACGACCGCCTGCACGAAACAGCGTTCGACTACGCGTATTTCCTGACACAGATGGGAATTAATAACTGACCGAACGATCTATGTATCTGAGGTTGGCCCATTCTAATGTCGCGCACTTTGCGACGTTAGAGTGGGGACCTAGGAAATCGGTACCCTTTTCTCGGGCGTTCTCTGCGTGAGAAGTGGGGATTTTCCGGGCATCAAATCAACCCTGCCTTCACTCTTCGCAGGAAATCCTCCGCCTCGGCCTTCGCCCGCGCCAGGACTTTCGGCTCATGCCGATATTCGAACGCGACTTCCTGCAACATCAGCTCGGCGGCGTCCTTCGGCTTGAATCCTTTCGTGACCAGTTTGCGAATGCGCGCCGTGAAGCTGTCGGTATTGTTGACCCAAACCCGCGAGAGTTGGTCGGCGCATTTGTGCTCGCGAAACTTTGCCGCCGCCAGCCGGTCGTACGCTGTGCGCGCATCGGCATCGGTCAGCAGCGTCGGCAGCGGATAGTTCCACTCGCACTGCGAGCAGGTCCATCCCTGAAAGGAATGGCTCGACGTCCAGATCAGTTCTCTGGCAGTTTTTCCCGCTGAGTTTTTCGGATCGGTGCTGCTATGGTCCACGTCCTGCACGACCCCCGCACGAAAGATTCCCAGGTCGGCCCGTGACTTTTGTCTGCCAGCTATAGTAGCCCGGCCTCGGAAGTTTAGGGATGGCAAGATCGGTTCCAATTGAAAACATTCATCCGATGTAATCCTGACGAGAGCGATAGCTCTCGGAGGGACCGTAGGTCCGTATAAGCCGACAATGACGTGGATGAGGTCGGAGTGTGGAAAGCGGCATGATAACCCACTCGCCAGCAGTGCTTGCGCCTGCCGTCGTAGGGTCCCTCACGCCGGCTTCGCCGCCGCTCAGGGTGACAAGATATAGGAGAGATTTATTTCGCAAAGAAGTAGTCAAAGGACTTCACAGCCGTAAACTCGTCTTCCTTGATGTCGAAGACCGTGTAGAGCTTGGTCACATTGAGGATGTCCTGCACCTTCGGGCTCAGATTCAGCAGTTTCAATTCCCCGCCGGCGTTGCGCAGGGTGGTGTAGCAGCCGACAAGTTCTCCTACACCCGAGCTGTCGATGTAGTCGACGGCGGCAAGGTTCAGGATGATCTTTTTCTTACCCTCTTCGACGAGATTGTGGACGGCCTTGCGCAGGTTGCCGATCTCGTCCCCCAGGACGATGCGCCCTTTCACATCGAGCACCGTCACCTTGCCGACTTCGCGAGTTTCGATGCCCAGGGCCATAAATTGGCGAATTCTGCCTCGCTGGCGGGAATGGTAGTGGGTTGGCCGGGCCAAGTCAACACGGCGACTAGCGGGCGATGGTTTTATGTGGGACCGCCGCCCTCGGCTGCCCGGCGGCGCGCGAAGCCACTACCCGAGGCAACGAAACCTGCAAGCGTAGAATCCGAGGCATTAGCTTCTCGAGGAGGCTCTCAGTGTTCCAATCCTCACTCCCCCGGACGATTCTCGCCGTTCTTTTTCTGACCGCTTTCGTGGCTGCGCAGTGCGGGAAAGACAACCGCTCCGGGAAAAAGGGCGGAATCAAAGTTACCGATTTCACCATGACCGGCACGACCACTCTGACCTCCGATCAATTGCTCCGCATGACCGCAGACTTCATCGGGAACTGCTATGAAGATGACAGCGAAGAACTCGGGGAGCGCGTCCGCGCAGCGTTTCAGGACCAGGGCTATTTCGCGGTGGAAGTAAAAAGGCTGGACTTCAAGCCGGGCGACCCCTTGGCCATTCCCAAGCCGGTGATGATAGAGGCCGAGGTCGTCGAGGGCCCGCGCTACAAGGTGGCGCAAATCAATTTCCTGAACAGTCACGCATTCAGCGAAGAGCGTCTTCGTCAGGAATTTCCCATGAAGAGGGGCGATGTGTTCCGGCGCGGCCTGGTCGCGGGCGGCCTTGAGAGTCTGCGCCGACTGTATGGCACAATCGGATACCTCGACCTCATGATGATTCCCGAAACTCTTCCTGGCTCGAATGCCACCATGACTTTGAATCTTAGCGTTGAAGAGGGCTCGCAGTATCACGTGGGAAAGCTCGACGTTGTGGCGGCGAAGGAAGCGGCGGCACGCTTGCAAGCCGCCTGGAAATTGGTGGAAGGATCGCCGTACGACAACGCATACATCGACGACTTCATCGCAAACAATCGAACGCTGCTGCCATCCAGTTTCAGTCGCGAAAACGTGGATGTCGGCATCAACTGCCCCGACGCGCAGGTGGCTGTGCGCTTGATGGTAGACCCGTCTGAGGATACGCCGCACAGCAAGCCGAAGAATGTCCCGTGCAAAGAGGATGAGGACAAGAAAAAGTTGAAGGACGATTCGAAATAAGCAGAGAACGCTAGGAGTGCGCCCCATGCGGGCGCGCGTCCAACGCCAGTGCAGGCAATTGGGCGTTGTCGCGAATTTCCTGGATCGGCGAAGTAATGATCGGCGTCGGGTACTGCGGATGGCGGAATTCCAGGTGCATCCCCCGGCCTACGTATTGCAGCTTCAGCATCGAGCCGCCCCAAGTCGAGCCTGAAATCGCGACCTGCACCGGCTCCGGACAGAACTCCGGATGTCCGGAAAGCAAGGCCTCGCTCCCGCCCAGCAGCTTTGCGGTGTAGCAATGATGCATGGTCTGGATTTGAAGAACGGTGTCGGGAGGAAGATCGCCCAGGAAGACCCCACCTTCGATCTCCGACTGGATAATGCTGCGGTTCACTTCATTGGCCAGGTTGGGGTGCGGGCTAAACATACGTATGACCGGACATAGGGTACCGGGTTTTGCCAGCCGGAAACAAGAGGCCTTCCGTACAGACTGCCAAGCGAAAGGTCTCGACCCTTAGAGGGACGAACTTACGGGTGGGTTGCAGAGATTGTGGAGCAAAGGACGAAGCTTGCCCCGAGCCCAGTCGAGGGGGCCGTCGCGCAAGGCGGAGCCGAGCGTGGTTCCGGCGCCAGCTGGACGTTCGAAAAAAGGGGCATTATAGCCCCGTGTCCATCGAGGGTCGTGCCGCATCTAAACCCTTTAATGCTGATAAAATATTGATTACACGAGGTCCCCAAGATTCATGCCAGTTCCGGTTTCACAAATGTGGACGGTCGCTTCCTACGTGATCGGCCAAAAGCTTCGCGGACGCAAGCAGTACCCGCTCGTGCTCATGCTCGAGCCGCTTTTCCGCTGCAACCTGGCCTGCGCCGGATGCGGCAAGATCCAGTATCCGGCCCACATCCTGAAGAAAGACCTGAGCCCGGAAGAGTGCTTCAAGGCCGTGGATGAGTGCGGCGCACCCATGGTCTCGATTCCCGGCGGCGAGCCGCTGATGCATCCTGAGATCGACAAGATCGTCGAAGGCCTGGTCGCTCGCAAGAAATACATCTATTTGTGCACCAATGCCTTGCTGCTGAAAGAGAAAATCCATCTTTTCAAGCCAAGCAAGTACCTGACCTTCAGCGTTCACCTCGACGGCCAGCGGGAAGAGCACGACCTCGCCGTCTGCCGTGAAGGCGGATACGACATCGCTGTCGACGCCGTGAAAGAAGCTCTGCGGCGCGGCTTCCGAGTGACGACGAACACGACTTTGTTCGATGGCGCGAACCCGAAATCCGTCCGTGCCTTTTTTGACGAGATGATGAACCTGGGTGTCGAAGGCATGATGCTCTCGCCGGGATACTCCTACGACAAGGCCCCCGATCAAAAGCACTTCCTCGGGCGAGCCCGCACGCGCCGCATGTTCCGCGCGATCCTTTCGAACCGCAAGAAGCGCTGGCAGTTCAATCTCTCGCCGCTGTTTCTCGAATTCCTGATGGGCAAGCGGACTTATCCCTGCACACCGTGGGGCATGCCGACCTACAACGTCTTCGGATGGCAGAAACCCTGCTATCTGCTCCAGGACGGCTATGCGGAAAGTTTTTCCGAGTTGCTCACCACAACCAACTGGCAAGATTACGGGACGGAGTCGGGCAATCCGGCCTGCGCGAATTGCATGGTGCACAGCGGATACGAAGCGTCCGCGGTGAATGCAACCTTCAGCTCGCTCGGCGGATTCCTGGCCACGGTGAAGGCGACGCTCTTTTCCGGCTACCGCGACGAAGAGGCCCTGCGTATGTTAGACGCGCCAGATGCGGCGGTGAATCCGCTGATCCAGATCACGCCGCCGGCGAATTCATTGCAGGAAACACGCGTATAGCAAGGGTTGTGTAGGGACAGCCGCTCTCGGCTGTCCGCCCGGCGCAGCGCGGTTCGGGTTTTTCAGTGTCGGTCCAAGATGGCCGTACGTCTTGCGTCCCGGCAGGGACGCCTGAAGATAGGCCGGCGTTTCAACGCCGGTAGGATTGCGATTCAGAGCATCGTCCCGCAGGGACGATTGAAACCTAACGTTTCATCCGTGCCTACGGCACGAGGGTCATTTTTGGGCTGCAAACCCGGCGCTGAAGCGCCAGGCTATTATCAATCGTCCCTCCGGGACGCAACGCAATCACGATGACGGGTAAAGAAGCAGGACACATCGCGCAACACCCTCCGCACGCGGGCTCGCTGAACGCCGAAGAACTCGAAGTTGCTCCCGGCACGGCCCACGAACAACTCGAAGGCTGGATTCCGGCGCTCGCCAACGAAGAAGAAATCCGCGAAGCTCTCGAAAAAGCCTTCGATTACCGAGGCGACATCACCATCACCCGTAAAGATGGATCGAAAATTGAAGGCTATCTCTTCGACCGGCGCTCGACCGCAACGCTGAAAGATTCGTTGGTCCGCATCTACCCGAAGAACTTAAACGCGAAGATTTCGATCTCCTACTCCGACATCGCCGCCCTCGCCTTTACCGGACGCGACACCGCGGCAGGAAAGTCCTGGGAAGCTTGGATGAAAAAATACGCGGCCAAAAAAGACGCAGGCGAGAAAGATCTGAGCCTCTACTCCGAGCCGCTGGAATGATTGTGAGACAGGAATCTAATCTGCAATGTGGCCCTGAGCGACCGCGGAACGCCTGAAACAAGCTGCTCAAGAAATCCGGTACCAGACTCGCTTTTGGGTGGCGCAGCGCTTCAGCGCTGCGATAACGGCATTGCTTTCGCAAACGGCTTTAGCCGCTGAGGGAATGCTGGCGCAATTCCAGCAGCTACTTCCCAAAGCTGAGTCCATCCACCAAATCCTCGACTTCATCATCCGTCCCGCCGATCACCGTGATCGAGACTGCGTATCCCTGCGCGAGAAACGCCAGAGTCGATTGCCGCATCACACGCGTCCCAAGGTCTTTGTGAAAGTCTCCGCGCACCAGGACCTTTGCCCCGATCGCGATCGCGTAAGGATCTTCGTCCATCGTGAAGCCCTGCGCCTTGGCCACTTCGGCTAGCGGTCCGAAGTATTGCGCGGCTTCCTTTAATCCCGGATAGGAGGACTGGTTCTCCACTGCGATCAGAATCGAGGCGTTGATATCTTCGGCGCGGGCTTCTGGAGGCCGCGAAAATGCCGCCAGCAGCACTTTGGCTCCGTTGCCGGAAGCAGATGCGGCACCGGAAGGAGACTTGCTTTCAACGGACTCCCCGTGCGCGTTCATCTCTTCAGTTCGGAGCACCCATCCCGACGGAATCTTGCAGGACAGCCCGATCGTCTTGTTCCGATAAAAGCCGTCCGCCAGCGTTTCGACATCGAGATCGGCTTTACTCGTCGAACCTTTCGCGTGCTTTGCGGCAGAAGACGACGATGCAGGCGGAGAGTCTTGACTCCACAGCCCAGTCACCACCGCCAGCAAAATCGCCGTGCCTGAAACGATCGCTCGCCGCATTCGGTGTGTTTGCATGGCTTAATCCGTCGCTTCGCGGCTACGTATTCCTCGCCTTGTTCTTGATCCAGATGGGCGTGCCCACGAATCCGAAGGCGGCGCGAATCTGGTTTTCCAGAAATCGCTGATAGGCGAAGTGCAGCTTCACGCTGCGGTTAGTAAAGAGCACGAACGTTGGCGGGGCGACCGAAGCCTGCGTCATATAAAGAATCTTCACTCGCTGCCGGATCGGGACCGAAGCCCGTTCGAAATCGACGTGCTCCAGAAATCGGTTCATCTCTGACGTCGTGACGCGCTTGCGCCGTTCCGTTGCGACCTTTTCAAGAAGCGGGAAAATCCTGTCAGTGTCCTTGCCGCTCTGCGCCGAAATGAAAACGATCGGGGCGTAGCTCAGGAACTTCAACTCATAGCGCAGCCGCTCTTCGTAAGCATCGCGGTCTCCGGGCCGCTTGCTCTCGCGCATGCGCTCGGATTTCGTCACGCGTCCGGTTTTTTTCTGGCCGCTGATCATCAGGTCCCACTTATTGACGACGATGATCACGGACCGGCCGCTCTCGTGCGCCAATCCGGCGACGGAGGCATCGAGTTGGCTCACACCTTCGGTCGCATCGATCACCAGCAGCGCGATGTCGGCTGCTTCGAGATGCTTGCGCGCCATCACGACCGAAAGCTTCTCTGCCATGAGATGGGTCTTGCCCTTGCGCCGGATGCCCGCGGTGTCGATGAAACGAAACTTGCGCCCGTCGCGCTCGACGACCTCATCGACCGCGTCGCGCGTGGTGCCGGGAATCGGCGAAACAATCGCGCGGTCGGAAGCAGTCAGGCAGTTCAAAAGCGTAGACTTGCCGACATTCGGATGGCCGATGATGGCAACTTTAACTTCTCTCGTTTGCCGCAGGTCGTCGGTCGTCAGCTCATCGGTCGTCGGCTCGCTGGTCACCTCCTCCTCGATTTTCTCTGCGCTCTCCGCGCCCTCGGGGGTTAGAGATTTTGGTAGCGCTTCGACGACCGCATCCAGCAAGTCATCCACGCCGCGGCCGTGTTCTGCAGAAATAGGAAACATGTCGCGCACGCCCAGCCGGTGAAAGTCGTCGATGAGGGACGACTGCTTCTCCGAATCAACTTTATTGACCGCCAAAAACAGTGGGCGTCCCGTCTTGCGCAGCAAGCGTACGAGCTCCAGGTCAGTCGCCGCGAGTTCGCTGCGTCCGTCCACAACCATGACGATCGCGGCGGCTTCATCGAGCGCAACGCGTGCTTGACGAAAAATTTCCGCCGGAATGAAATCTTTGGCTTCCGGCAGAATGCCGCCGGTGTCCACGATCCGCAACCGCCGACTCTCCCACTCCGCGTCGCCATATAGCCGGTCGCGCGTGATGCCGGGCTCGTCGCCCACAATCGCGCGTCGCGAGCCCACAATGCGATTGAACAGCGTGGATTTACCCACGTTGGGACGGCCCACGATGGCGATAGTCGCAATCGCCATGCCTTCGGCTGTCGCCGTGCCGCCCGAGTTGTAAACAGGTTGCGTCAAACGATGCTTATATATGGACAGCCGCCCAAGCCTGCCTGAGCGAAGTCGAAGACTGTCCGGTCGGGTCGAAGCCCCGGCTAGGTTTTACTGAGAACTGGCCACTGAACCCTGGCCACTGTTTATTATAGAGACTTCTCGTGGCCACGAATTCCCAGCCCGCGTCCGCCGCTCCTCCACGCCCCGCAGCCGGCGGCAAAGACGCGTCTCTTCACCAGTTCTTCGGCCCCGGCGGCGTGCTTTCGCGCACGCATCCCGCCTACGAGTTCCGTCGCGGACA
>DATAUY010000080.1:0-3511 GCA_036268025.1 Candidatus Sulfotelmatobacter sp.
GGCACAATATCCAGCAAATAGCTCGGCACGCCCGCATTAGCGAAGTGCGCCGCAATACGAGCGCCCATGGTTCCCGCGCCCAGAACAGCAATTTTATGAATACGCTTCATCAAGGGGCCTCAGCTGGCAAAATTCTAATCACAACTAACACGCAACCCATCGGACTCGCCGCCATCCGCAATTCGTAAAATTTTGAACTCATAAAGACTCGGACCCACAAGGGTAGTCGGCGCGTGGCGCATTGATCCACCTCAATCACAGCTCCGGATGCCCCTTCAGATACTGCAACGCCTGCCGCGCCATCTGCTTCTCGCCGCGATAGGCGAGCAATTTCGGAGCATCTTCCAGCCGAATCCACTTCGCCTCGGCAACTTCAATTCTCATGTCGTCGGAAACATCATTGATTCGTCCCGACTCATACTTCAGCAAATAAAAGCTCACAATCTTGAATACTCGCTCGCGGTCGCCCCACGATCGCACATAGACATACTTGATATCAGCCAGCTTTGTGACCAGCGTCGCCGTGATCCCGGTTTCCTCGAACACTTCGCGCAAGGCCGCGTCCAGCGCTTTCTCGCCGGCATCGACCAAACCCTTCGGAAGGCAAATTACAGGCTTCTTTGTGGCGCGGGGCTTTGTGGCGGGGACGCCTCCGTTCCCAAGATGCCGGGCGTTAGGCCCACTCTTGTCGATTAGAGCGTCCTCCTCCAGCTCAGGAGCCCCCGGCTCCCCCGGCAGTTCAATCGCCGCCATCCACCACTCCCCATCCTTTGGTCGCACGACCACCCCACCCGCTGAAATCTCGCGCACCATGTCCGCAACTTAGCAGGATTACAGGTACTTCGTCACCCGGGGCCTGCTTTCAGTAACGGTTACCCCATGCGATGCCTGCGTCTAAAGTACCCGCATACTGGCCCAATCGTGCCCTACAGCCTCTTGGCAGCTTATGGCATCTTAATGGTTGAGTAGTAACAGCAGTTACGGCTGCTGGCGGCCTGTTTGGAGCGGGTTTCGCCATGAAACATCTCGGGAAAATCATTCGCTCGGTGCAAGCCTTCGGACGCGAGATTTCCCGTAAGACCGCTCCCGCAACTTCTTCTCGCACTCCCGCCATCGGCATCGCTCTCGGCGGCGGATTCGCCCGCGGCATCGCCCACATCGGAGTTCTTAGAGTTCTAGAAGAAGAAGGTATTCCGGTCCGGGTTGTTACCGGGACCAGTGTTGGAGCGCTTATCGGCGCGGTTTATTGCAGCGGAATCCCGATCGATGAACTCGAACGCGTCGCTTGCGCCTGCCGCTTCACGACCTTCGCCCGCTGGACCGTTTCGCGTTACGGCTTCGCCTCGAACGATCGTATGACGTCGTTCCTCACGCGCGTCCTGAAGGTCAGATCGTTTGAAGAGCTGAAGATTCCTTTGGGAGTTACGGCCACCGACTTCAATACTGGCGAAGGCGTCGTCTTCCACTCCGGCTCGATCGTCGATCCGGTACGCGCCAGCTGTGCTTATCCCGGCATGTTTCTTCCGGTCGAGATTCGCGGACGCTACCTTGTCGACGGTATGTTGTCGCACCCGGTGCCGACGCGCCCGCTGCGCGAAATGGGCGCCGACCGCGTGCTGGCGATCCATCTTAAGGGAACGTGGTCTAACGGAGGCGCCCCGCGCCATCTCTTCGACGTGATCGGACAATCCTTCGCCATCGCGCAAGACGCCATGGCCAGCATCTGGCGCGACGCGGCAGACATCGTCATCGAACCCGACGTCGCCGGCTTCGGCTACGACGACTTCAAACGCGCGAAAGAATTAGTGAAAGTCGGCGAAACCGCCATGCGAAAGGCCTTGCCGGAAGTCCGTAAGTGGCTGGCCGCGCCTGAAGAAAACTCTCCAGCCGTCGAAGTTCGTGGCGCGCCCAGAACCGCTCCCATGCCTGCGGATTAATACGCCCGCGGGCGCTCCTGCCCGGGGAGTTGCCCATCGCTTAAAGCCTGCTTGCCGCTACAGCGATTCAGCACAATCTCACTATCGTGTCGCGCAATGGCGATGATTTCGCCGGCATAAGCATCTCAATCCTGAATCCGTGGAAGGAGTAGGTGCGGTTATCGCTTCTCCGCCTCTTCCCGTATCCGCTTCCACGCCTTCTCCACATGCCGCGCCTGCGTGTGCGTTTGCCCGATGCTCATTCTGAGCGTGAGTTTTCCGTTGAGTTTCGTGTGAGTCAGGAACAAGTCACCACTGCGGTTCAACCGGTCCATAATGCCTTGGTTCGCCGCCTCGCCCGCCTTGTGCCGAAAGCAGACGAGGTTCAGTGGCACGGGCGCGGCCAGTTCAAAGCGGTCGTCCTTCTTCACCCAATCGGCGAACTGCTGCGCCAGCCGCACATGCTCGCGAACGTGATACTGCAACCCCTCCACTCCGTAGTGCCGGATCACAAACCACAACTTCAGTGACCGGAACCGGCGCCCAAGCTGGATATGCCAATCGCGATAGTCGATCACCGCGCCCGATTCGGTCGCCTGGTTGCGTAGATATTCCGGCAGAATGCTCAACGTCTGAATCAGCGCCTTGCGATCGGCAACCCAGAAGCAGTTGCAGTCGAAGTTGGTGAACATCCATTTATGCGGATTGAAATTGTAGCTGTCAGCCAGTTCGACTCCATTCTGGAGATGACGGAACTCCGGACAAAGCATCGCCGTCCCTGACATGGCCGCGTCCACGTGCAGCCAGAGATTGTATTGCTTGCAAACTTCACCAATGGCGCAGATCGGGTCCATCGCATTCGACGAAGTCGTGCCCACCGTCGCACACACGAAGCACGGAGTCAGCCCAGCGCGCTTGTCGGCCCCAATTTGCTTCGCAAGCGCGTCCGGCCTCATTGCGAAGTTTTCATCCACCTCGATCAGCCGCAGATTGTCCATACCGATACCTGCGATCATCGCTGCTTTTTCGAGTGAAGAATGCGTTTGCGTTGAGGCATAGGCGACAAGCTTCCCGTCGCATCCCTTCTTGTTGCTCGTATATCCGGTCGCTCGTTCCCGCGCCGCCAGCAGCGCGCACAAAGCCGCGCTCGAAGCCGTATCCTGAATCACTCCGCCGCCTGTTCCTGATGATTTGAATTTCTCCGGCAACCCAAGCATGCTGACCAGCCAATCCATCACGTGCGTTTCGAGTTCAGTGCAGGCCGGACTGGTGGACCACAGCATCCCCTGCACATCGAGCCCGGACGACAGCAGATCGCCGAGAATTCCCGGTCCGGAAGCATTGCAGGGAAAATACGCAAAGAAGTTAGGCGACTGCCAGTGCGTGATCCCGGGCAGAATTACGCGGTCCACATCTTTCATCACCGCGTCAAACGGTTCACCCTGCGCGGGAGGCTCCGCCGGCAACGCCGCCCGAATCTCTCCCGGCTTCGCCTGCGAAAGCACCGGAAACGACTCAATCCGCGATTGATAGTCGGCGATCCAGTCCACCACGGCATGCCCGTAGCGCCGGAACTCGTCAGGCGTCATATGAAA
>DATAUY010000081.1:0-4378 GCA_036268025.1 Candidatus Sulfotelmatobacter sp.
GAAAGGACCAGGCCGCTCTTCGATGATTCCACTTCATTGGGCAGAACGGCCATGTGCAGCAGCGCCATTCCGAGCACGAACTGGATCTTCTCTGCCAGCGGCCCGGGACCGGCTTCCGGCGCCAGCAATTCCGTGGCGAGGTCGAATTGGTGGTCGCGATTGAGCAGGATCCCCAGCCGGTACCTTGCCAGTTGGACCGATTCCTTGCTGCCTCCCATGCCGAGGTCCTGGCCACGCTGAAGATGGATCAGAGCGTTGTTGTAGTCTTTGACCTCGAATTCGGAAAGACCAAGTACTGCCCAGGCGGTGCCGTTGTCTGGGCTGCGCGCGACGTACGTCTTGAGCGCCACTATCGTTTCCGGAAAATGCCCCGCAGAATAATCAAGCATGGCGAGATTCCAGCGGCCTTCATCCCATTCCGGATGCGCCTGCAAGGCTTGTTGATAGAGGTGAATGGCATCGTCAGGGTGTCCGGAGGCCGTGAAGTCTGCGGCCTGACGTGAGACTTCGTCGAACGACGGATGCGTCGCCGGACCCGTCGTCGGCATAACGGTGGCAGGCGGAAGCGCGTACATTTCCGCGATGCGAGTGTCGCGCACCGGCTTCTCCGGTGCGAGAACCTCTGATATGCGAAGTTCCGCGGCGGCCTTCTCTTTCAGCCCCAGCTCCTGAAGACTCCGCGCCAGCGCGAGATGAGCAGCCGGGGAGTTTGGCGCCAATGGCACAGCCATCTCCGCGGCGTGAAGAGCGCTCTGCGGATGGCCGGAGCGAAGATCCAATGAACTGATCTCAATCCGGGGCAATGCGCTCTGGGGAGAAATCTTTACTTCCTGCTCTTGTTGGAGCAGTGCTTCGTCATTTCGGCCGGCTGAAGCCAGGGCGATCCCGAAGGTATAGTGCAGGTAGGGAACGTTGGGATACTTTGCTAACAGAGCGCGAAATGAGTCAACCGTTCGCACTAAGTCACCACGCGCTTTAAGGGATGCCGTTTCGCCTGCGGCTTGAACTAAAGCGTCGCGGGAAGGGTCGACCTCCTGAGGCAGCAGGGGCGAGCGCAACAACGCCAGTCCGAGCGCGAGCTTGGCCTGCGCTGGGGGTTGATTCCCAAATGCCGAGGCCAGCATGGCGGACGCCCTCTCGAATTCGCCATTGCGATTCAGGAGCAGGGCAAGGTGATATCTGGCAACGCGGGAAATCTCGGGATCGTCCCCGGCATCATCGCCGGTTCCGGGTTCCTGCCCCTTCTGCAAGTGGCGCATAGACTTCTCATAGTCGCGAGTCTCGAACTCGCACAGGCCGAGAAAATTCCACGCCGACCTGTTGGTGGGATCGAGTTGCACGACTTTTTCCAGGGCGGGGATTGCTTCGGCGAAGCGGTCTGCGTCGTACTGGAGCGTTCCCAGATACCACCAGCCCTCTTCCCAGTCGGGGCGGATCCCCACGGCGCGCTGGTAGTCACGAAGGGCGTCCTCGATTTTGCTGGCCTCTCGCGCCGCGCCTGCTGACTTTGCCAAACTGTCGAAATTTTGGTTCGGGACCTCCTGAGAACTGGTCAGCATGGCGAACAGAGACAACAGTAGAAGCGCCACTAAAGCGCGACGCAGTAGTGCCGCCGAAGTTTCACCGAGAGGCAACATTGGTCACGGCCCGAAGCAATAGCCGGAAGAAAGAGTATGAGAAGAATAGAACGGAAGGTCAAATGGGCTGGGCGGCGGAAAAGACACGCAGGCTATGGGCGAAACTCCAACGGGCCTGGCAGTGGCGGAGAATCAGTTGCGTCGCTTGCCGTTAAGCTCTTCACAGGTATTGTGACCGAACCTACGGTAGCCGGGCCGACGTCGCGCACGGCAACTCGCAGGTCCGTAGCCAAAGATTCCATGGGAGTAGTTTGTTGCAGCGCGAGTCCAGTTGGATCAGGCGTTGATACTGGTTGTGATTCAAGTTCAGCACTACGTGCTGGGATTCAGCCCGCAATATCATCCCCGACGACTCCCGCTGCGTGTTTAGAAGATCCAACGTGTCGGTGAGGCGATCTCCCGATTCCTGCCAGAGGAATTGCTTGGGATCGAGGGCGATTTGCAATTGCAGATTGCGATTGGAGAGACGCGTCGCCGTGATGACGATTCCCAGGTTCGTGGCGTCCAGCGGGCTCGATATGGCTTTCTGTAATGCTGCGGGCTTTTTCACGCGTATACGATGTCTCCTGAGTGGCGAAGTATCCGCGCCGATATCGAAGATGGCCGTGGCCGATGGAGACTCGAATCTTGATGCGATGATATTTTTCGTCCCAACGGCGATGGTCGGGATAAAAGCCAATGGTGTATGCAAAGCGTCAGTCGTCGGAGGCCCGGCGCATCGCATCCTTCACGTCGTTGCTGCCATAGAAGGCCGCGCCGCCGGTCGCATCGGCCAGGCTGCGGAGCGAATCCCGCGTGTCTTGCCGGGTGAAGAAGGCCTGTCGCGTCCTGTGGGGAGCGATAACTTCGACTGTTGACCCCATGCCTGGACCGATTTCTACGCCGTGGGCATCGACGGCGTAGATGGCCAGCCAGAGCGCCAGGATTTCTATCCGCACATCCATAAATCGGGTCCTGGCAGAAGTTAACCGGTCGTGGTTCCTTCGGATCCAGCCTCGAGTCGGCGAGCATGACGTAGTCAAGTAAAATCGTCCGTTCTTAACGCATGATATTATCGCCCTTCAGAAGTGGTTCTAACCGGCAAAAGTTCCATGAATAAGCTCCTCTGCGGTTTCTCTCGCCGCAGATTCCTGCGCCTTTCCTGTGGTTTCGCAGGCTGCCTCCCGCTGGGAAATGTCGGCCTATGGAGCTCTTCCGCGGCCGCGCCTTCCTATCCTTTCGAAGAGATTTCGCCGTCGAGTAGCGGCATCAAGTGGGTGCACACGGCGGGAAAGTCCCCGGAAAAGTACCTGCCGGAAACGAGCGGGGCAGGCTGCGCGTTCCTCGATTTCGACAATGACGGCTGGATGGACATTTATCTGGTCAATAGCGGCAAATGCGATTTTTACGATCCCCCGCAGCCCTTGCGGAACGCCCTGTATCGCAACAATCGCGATGGTACCTTCACCGATGTGACCGAGAAAGCAGGGGTGGGCGGCGGTGGCTATGGAATGGGCGTGGCGGTTGGCGACTACAACGGCGACGGATTTCCCGACCTCTACGTCACCCAGTATGGGCGCAATATTCTTTATCGCAACAACGGCGACGGAACGTTCACGGACGTTACGGAAAAGGCGGGGGTCGCTGCTCCGGGCTGGAGTTCCAGTGCCGTGTGGTTCGATTACGACAATGACGGCCGGCTCGACCTGTTCGTTTGCCAGTTCTGCGAGTTCAACAAAACTCTCAGCTGTGGCGTCGACAAGGATGGCGCACATCACTACTGCATCCCCCGCATCTTTAAGCCCACTCCGAGTTGGTTGTTTCATAACAACGGCGACGGGACCTTCACCGATGTATCCCGCGAGTCCGGGATCGCCGATCATCTCGGTAAAGCGTGGGGCGTGGTCGCCACCGACGTGAATAACGCTGGCCGCATGGATCTGTTCGTCAGCAATGACACGGTGGCCAATTTTCTGTTCCTGAATCGTGGCGGTGGACGCTTCGAGGAAGCCGGGCTCACGGCCGACGTGGCCTATAGCGCCGATGGGAGGTCCCGTTCCGGCATGGGTGTGGATTCGGCAGACTTCAACCAGGATGGCTGGATGGATCTTTTTGTCGCCAACATCGATCAGGAGATTTTTTCGCTTTATCAGAACAACGGCGATGCAACCTTCGATGATGTTTCCATGCCCAAAGGCGTCGGAATGGCTACGCGTTGGATGAGCGGATGGGGGCTCAAATTCTTCGATTACGATAACGACGGCGATCTGGATCTCATTTGTTCCAATGGCTTTCCCGATGATCTGGTCGAGGAACTATCGCGCCACGTTACCTATAAAGAGCCGCTCTTGCTGTTTCAAAACCAGGGCAAGATCTTCAAGAATGTGAGTGAGCAGAGCGGTCCGGTTTTTGCGAAAACGTTCGCAGCTCGCGGTTTGGCAATCGGCGACTTCAACAACGACGGGGGAGTGGACGTCCTGATTGCAAACAATGACGGACCTCCCGTTCTGCTTCGCAACAACGTGGGTGGCCAGAATCACTGGTTGGGAGTGCACCTGGTCGGCCGCAAGTCGAATCCAGACGCGATCGGCGCGCGCCTTACCTACCAGGCCGGAGACCTGAAACGCGAACGCATGAAGGTGGGTGGGGGGAGTTTTCTGTCTTCCCATGATCCGCGCATCGTGCTCGGTATCGGCAAGCGCTCGAAGATCGATTGGATTGAGGTTAAGTGGCCCCAGCCCGGCGGCACAGCGGAGCGCTTT
>DATAUY010000082.1:0-27658 GCA_036268025.1 Candidatus Sulfotelmatobacter sp.
CAGCTTGTGCCCCGTAAGCTGGAAATAGGCTTCGAGGTACTTTTCGCTGGTTCGCCGTGCCACGTCCTGGGGGAGGGCCGGTGCGGGCGGCTGCTTATTCCACTGAATTTGCTCGAGATAATCCCGAACGTATTGCTTGTCATAGGAATCCTGCGCCCGTCCCGGAGCGTACTTGTCTGCCGGCCAGAAGCGGGATGAATCGGGAGTCAGGACTTCATCCGCAAGAGTGATGCCTTGCGATGTGCGTCCAAACTCAAACTTGGTGTCGGCAATGATGATGCCGCGATGCGACGCGTAAGAGGCGGCCTTTTTATAGACGCGCAATGTCAGATCGCGCAGATGGCTGGCGGTCTCGACGCCGACGATATCGCACATTTGATCGAAGGAGATGTTTTCGTCATGACCGCTCGTCGCCTTGGTTGACGGGGTGAAGATCGGCTCGGGGAAGGCATC
This sequence comes from Candidatus Sulfotelmatobacter sp., assembly GCA_036268025.1. Classification (GTDB taxonomy): domain Bacteria; phylum Acidobacteriota; class Terriglobia; order Terriglobales; family Acidobacteriaceae; genus Sulfotelmatobacter. The sequence continues at coordinate 454 of DATAUY010000082.1, forward strand.
GGATTCTTTCAGTCCTGCGGGAAGCGCGATGCCAGACACTTTGCCCGACTCCTTGTATTCCTTCCAGGCAGAACCTGAGATGTATCCGCGGACGATGCACTCGACAGGGAAGATCTCGGCGCGACGAACGAGCATGGAGCGTCCGCGAAGCTGGTCGGCGTATTTGAGGACATTGACCGGATATTTCTCCACGTCTGCGCTGACCAGGTGGTTTGGAACGATGTCGGCGAGGTAATCGAACCAGAACAGCGAAATCTGGCTGAGGACGCGGCCCTTGTGGGGAATGCCGGTCGCCAGCACGTAGTCGAAGGCGGAAATGCGGTCGCTGGCGACGAAAAGCAACGTGTCATCGCTGACGTCGTAGACGTCGCGTACTTTTCCGCTGGCGCGAAGCTTGAGATCGGGAAAGTCTGTTTTTAAAAGGACGGAATCGAGGAGTTCAGTGCTCATGATCTAGGAATTCTACAGGTAAGAGGCGAGGCGTATTCTAGCCTGTCCGAAAAATTTGTCAATGATTCTCGGGCCGCTTTTGACCGAAGGCTGGAGATGTCAGTGTTTGGGAATGTATTGAGGGCAAAGCGCCTGCCAAACCTGGTGCTTCAGGTGTGCTAATCGCTACTCTGCTTGTGGAAAAGCTGAGGATGGGAGTGGATAAAGAGGAATTGGGTGCACGAGCGTAAAGCGGCGGTCCCTCGGAATTTTCAGACCTGCGCTCCGAACTTTACGGACACCAGCTTCGAAACGCCCGGCTCCTGCATGGTGACTCCATAGAGGACAGGTGCGATGCTCATTGTCTTCTTGCTGTGGGTGATGAGCACGAACTGCGTCTGCACGCTCATCTCTTTCACGAGGTCGGTGAAGCGTCCGACATTGGCCTCATCGAGCGGGGCATCGACTTCGTCCAGGATGCAGAACGGGCTGGGCGCGAACTGGAAGATGCCCACCAGGAGCGCTAACGCGGTCAGAGCTTTTTCTCCACCGGAGAGCAGCAACACGCTTTGCAGCCGTTTTCCCGGAGGCGAAGCGACGACGTCAATGCCGCTTTCGGCGCTGTTCTCCTCGTCGGTCAGCTTCATGAAGGCGTGTCCGCCGCCGAAGAGCTTCTTGAACGTGGTCTGGAAATTGTCGTTGATCTTGTGGAACGCCTCTTCGAACTTCTGGCGTGAGATTTGGTCGATCTCTTTGATCGTGGCGATCGTGTTCTCGATCGACGAGATCAGGTCCTTACGTTGGGTTTCGAGGAAGGAGTGACGCTCGGCGGTTTCTTTGTACTCTTCCAACGCCATCATGTTGACCGGACCCATGGCGTCGAGCTTTATTCGCATCTCGTGATAGAGCTGATCTTCGGTGGCGAGTTCTTCACCTGCGAGGATCGTTAGCGTCGTGTCCGCCACGAGCGCGTCGCGTTCGATGTTCAGTTCGTTGAGGCAGGTTTGCGACATGTACTGTACGTCGGACTGAAGTTTGGCTGCGGCGGCCGAGAGTTCTCCGCGGCGATCGCGGGCCCGGTCAAGCAGGAGGCGCTCGTTGCGCAGGAGGTCGTCGATCTCAGTCAGACGGGCTCGAAGTTGCTCGGTCTCGAACTGGAGCAGACCTTCACGCGCTTGGGCGGCGTTGCGCTCGGCGTCGAGATCTTGCAAGGATTGCGCAAGCTGTTCGTTTTCGGCTTCGCGTTGCAGCTTCTCAGCGGCGGCAGCATCAATCTGCGATGCCAGCGCGTGAATACGTTCACCCATCTCGGCAAAGATCGATTCGATGCGTTGCAGCACGTCGACGGCAGAACGATGACGTTCTTCCAAAGTGGCTACGCGAGCGGCGTGCTGTGAGCTCGTCTGCGACGACATTTCGCGGCGCTGGCGGAGTTGGATCAGCAACTCCTGGGCGGAGGCGATTTGCTGTTCGATCTCTGCTCGCTTTAATTCGAGCGTTTCGATCTGCGATTGCAATGAACAAAGTATGCCTTCGTGCTCCGTGCGCTCGGAAGCGAGGCGGCGCAACTCAAGCTGAGAGATGTTCAGCCGGTCGTTAACTCGCGACATCTCCGAATCCAACTGCTGAAGCATATGGCCCGAGGTCATTGCCTCAAGTTCGGCCTCGCGCTTCTCCTCTTCGAGGCGTTCGAGCAGGGAAGAGAAGTCCCGGATCTCGTGGCCTAGGGTGAGTACCCGCGTTTCTTCCTCGCGCAGCGCGCGTTCGAGTTCTTCGAGCCTCCGCATGACTTCACGCAGTTCTCGTTTCATCGAAAGCGGACCCTCGGCGCGCTGTTTTCCGCCGGTCACCGTGACGTTGTGAAAGCACTCGCCAGCTTGCGACAGGAAAAATGCGTCGGGATTTTCAAGCGCCAGGCTGCGCGCGATGTTCGATTCCGGAACGATGTATCCATCGCGGAGCTTGGGCAGGATGACTTCCAGCGACTTTCCGAATCCGTCGAGCACGCGGATGGTGTTTTTGAGCGGGATGATCTGGGCGGCGGGCGGCGCCGAGTGCGCGGCCTCGTCGAGAATGAAAGAGAACTTTGCCTGTGCGTCTTCGGGATGTACAAGGAATGTAGCGCGTCCGTCAACGTCGGTGCGCAGCATGCGGAGACCTTCGTCAGCAGCATCCCACGATTTGACGACGATGTAGTTCAGTTCGTCGCGGAGGAAATCTTCTACGACTCGCTCGAAGCGGGGCTCGACCTCAAGGAAATCGGCGAGGACCCCGACCGGGGCTAGACCGCTCTGCATCACGCCGGATTGAAAGAGCCGTCGGACGGATTCAGTGGAGTATCCGTGTTCGGCGATGACAGATTCGAGGGAACCTTTCTTGCCGAGAGCCGTCGCGTATTCGGCGCGGAGCGCATCGAGGTTGGCCTTGGCCTGCGTCTCGCCGCGCTTTTTTTCTTCGATCACGCGGCGCAACTGGCTTAGTTCTTCGGTGATTCCAGTGACGCGTTGGTTGACGGTTTCAAATTCGAGCGCAAGTTGGCCTCGTTGTCCGCCGAAGGCGTCGACTTGCGTGTTCGCGCTGGTAATTTCGGCATCGAGGCGGCGTGCTTCGCGGTCAATGCCAGCAAGGCGTTCTTCTGCCTGGGCCAGTTGATTGCGTAAGCGCGAAGCTGATGACACTGTATCGAAGATTGCAACCCGGGATTCTTCCTGCTGGCGTTCGATTTCGGCAAGGCTCGCCGCGGCTGCGGTTGCTTCCTGCTGGCAGAGAACCAGGTCGTTTTGAGCGGCGGCGAGATCGGCCACGGCGGATTCGAGTATCTGTCGGTTCGATTCGCGTTCGGCCTCAAGAACGGTCAGGCGGTGTTTGGCCTGCCCCAGTTCCGCGTCGGCCGACGCGGAGCGGGCGAGCAATTCGGCACACCGTTCTTCATTGTTGCGGCGGCGAGCGTGGGCGCGGTCGATTTCGAGCGCGATTTGGCTGGTACGGTCGCGATTCTCCCGCAGTTCGGTTTCGATCGAGTATCCGCGTTGGGTACGCTCGGAATGCTCGGATTCGAGTTGCTGCACTTCGTCGGCGCGATGGCGCATCTCTTCCGCAAGAGTGTTGAGCTGGGCGTCAAGTTCCACGCTCTCGTGCTCAATGGCGGCGAATTTGCTGGCCAATACCACTCTTAACTTTGCGCGCATTTCGTCGCGTAGCTTCGCATAACGCTCTGCCTTCGACGCCTGCCGCTTCAGCGAATTCATCTGCCGCGTCACTTCTTCGAAAATGTCGTTGACGCGCGAAAGGTTCAGCTTCGCGTCTTCAAGACGCGCTTCGGCGAGACGCTTCTTGGTCTTGAATTTCGTAATGCCGGCCGCTTCCTCGAGAATCGCGCGGCGGTCCGTGGGACGGCTGCTGAGGATCTGGCCGATGCGTCCCTGCTCGATGAGCGCGTAGGATTCTGGGCCAAGCCCGGTGCCCATGAACAGTTCCTGAATATCGCGCAGCCGGCAGAGCTTGCCATTCAGCAAATACTCGCTGTCGCCGGAGCGGAAAAGACGGCGTGTGACGGAGATTTCTCCGCGATGAAACTGTTGCTGGTTGAACTTGCGGCGGCGAATCTTGAGAACGACATGGCTCGGGGCAATACCGGCCAAAGCGCCCGGAGGGGGAGCGGTCATGTTGTGCACGGGCAGCGCGAAAATCGGCTCGTCATCGGGAAAGGCAATGGCAATTGTGTTGACCTTCGAGCGTGCGACTTCGACTTCTTCGATCCTCCCGGGCTGGGCGTCTTCCACCGCGCGCTCGGTATCAGCGGCTGACCGGCCCCGGATCGAGGCTTCGTCCCAATCGTCAGTGATGTGGGCGTCAACGTCAACATCACCCCCCTGACCCGCCAAAGAACTGCGGGACAAGGACGGGGCACCCATTTCTCCGCTACCCGGCATTTCATCCTGAATATTTATCTCTGTTGCGGCATTGGCACCGGCTCCGCCGCAAACCTCAGGATCGATCAGCGTCAGCGACACTTCGGCCATTCCAGTCGGCTTACGGTCATGCGTGCCGGCGAAGATGACATCTTCCATGCGCGAGCCACGCAGCGTCTTCGCCGACTGCTCGCCGAGCACCCATGAGATCGCGTCAGAGATGTTCGACTTGCCGCATCCGTTGGGACCGATGATGGCCGCGACGCCGTCCCCGTGAAACTTGAGTTCGGTGCGGTCGCAGAACGACTTGAAGCCGAGAATCTGAAGCCTTTTCAGTTTGAGCAACGCTTTAACTCCTTGGAACCAGTTGCCGGTCGACGATGCCCGGTTGCCAGTGACCCCGGCGGAATGCAGCGCATTCCCTCTGCGGAATGCGCGAGGCGTCGTCTGTTAACCAGGCAGATTCCCCGTTGTTTTTCGATGCGTGGGGCGTCCCTGTTAGATCGCATGCTCACGCCGTTCGCGCCCTTGGCTGGGTAGGGCACACACAAAGTTAAGCTACTGTAACGGCGAAATTCGGGCGGCGTCAAGCAATATAACACCATATATGGTATGGCCTTAGGCACAGCCGCCCTGTATTGCACAGGCATTGCAATCCTGGAACAGATTTTCAGTGGAGACGGAAAAAGAGGTGGGAGAACCGCGAGAGCAAAATCAGGCTAGCGCAGCGTGTCACGCAATGCAATTACGAAATTTTCCGAATCGGATTTGGGCTACGCGCCCAGCTTCTCGAAAAACCGGCAGATGGTTTCGATACCTTTGTGGAAGTTCGGAATGTGAAACTTCTCGTTCGGAGCGTGGATATTGTCGTCCGGCAGGCCGAAGCCCATCATCACGCTTGGGATTTTCAGGACATCCTGGAAATCGGTGACGATGGGAATTGATCCGCCGCTGCGGATGAAGACGGTTTCTTTCTTGAACGCGTCGTGCAGTGCCTCCGTCGCGGCTTTGATGTACGGATTGTCTGTGCCTACCACGCATGCCGGACCTTTGCTGTGGACTTTGATTTTCGTCTCGATGCCCTTGGGCGTGTGCTTCTTCACGAAGGCGGAGAACTTCTTGAGGATGTCGTTCGCGTTCTGGTTGGGTACGAGGCGCATAGAAACTTTTGCCTGCGCGCGCGCGGGAATCACGGTTTTTGCGCCGGGCGAGACAAAGCCCCCGGGGATTCCATGGACTTCAAGCGTCGGCCGCGCCCAGGTACGGTACAGAACAGAATATCCGGGCTCGCCGGTGAGTACTTTCGATCCGACTTCGCTTTTACGGTAGTGCTCCTCGTTGAAGGGCAGGCGCTTCCAGGCTTTCAGTTCATCTTTCGTCGGAGCCTTTACGCCTTGATAGAAGCCGGGAATCAAGACTTTGCCCTTGGCGTCTTTCATTTTGCCGATGATTTCGATGAGCGCGAACAGGGGATTTGGCGCGGCGCCGCCGTACATGCCGGAGTGAAGGTCGGTCTTCGCGCCCTGCGCTTCAATTTCTGTGTAGACAAGTCCGCGCAGGCCGACGCATAGCGTTGGAAGATTGGGCGCGAAAAGTTCGGTGTCGCAGACGAGCGCGAAATCGGCTTTCAGCTTGGCTTTCTGTTTCGGAAGATATTCGGCGATGGCTTCTCCACCGACTTCTTCCTCGCCTTCGAAGAGAACCTTCACGTTGATGGGCAGCTTGCCCCCGCCGGCCTGCAAGAGAGCTTCGAGGGCTTTTACCTCCATCCAAAGCTGGCCTTTGTCGTCGACTGCCCCGCGCGCATAGATGTTGTTGTTGCGCTCGGCGGGCTCGAAAGGCGGTGTGGTCCATTCATTGAGTGGTTCAGCGGGTTGCACGTCGTAATGCGCATAGCAGAGCGCGGTCGGCTTGTTCGAGGCATGCAGCCAGTCACCGTAGATGAGCGGATGGCCTTTGGTCGGGATGATCTCGACGTTTTCCATGCCGATGCGGCGCAGTTCGCTGGCCACGAAATCAGCCGCCTTTTGGATGTCCGGCTTATGTTCTTCGAGTGTGCTGACACTTGGAATTCGGAGAAGATCTTTGAGTTCATTCAGAAAGCGCTGTTGATTATTGCGGGCAAACTCGACTGCGGGAGAGGCCATGAAGACTGTCCTTTCTTGTGATCGTCGCGGAAATCCAAGACGAAGGAAGACGGATCAGTATAGCGCGGAGCGCTTTCGCGCTTGTCAGGATGACATCGCTTTTTTGTGTTGCGAAAAGCGTTGGAGCGCGAAAGCAGACAAGTCGTGGGCGGGCTTTTCGCCGCTGATAACTTGCGTCATGACGTGCGCGGTTATTGGCGCCAACAGAATTCCATCACGGAAGTGGCCGGTGGCTATGAAGTATCCGGGAGTTGAGGTTGCGCCCAGAATTGGCAGATTGTCCGGCGTACCGGGGCGCAAGCCTGCCCAATCTTCGAGGATTCTGGCCTCGCGCAGTTTGGGAACCAGTTCGAGTGCGGCCCGATGCAGTCCTTTGATGGTCGTAGGATCGGTACGCTTGTCGAATCCCGCTTCCTCGACGGTTGCGCCCACGAGCAGGCGGCCGTCGCTACGGGGAATCAGATAGACCTTGGGCCCGCGGACCACGTGCTTCAGAAAATCCCGCGATGGCATCGCCAGACAAAGCATCTGGCCTTTCACGGGACGAGTCGGAGTCGGATGCGGACCGAGTTGCGACGACCAGGCTCCGGCGCAGTTGACGACCTTCTCAGAAAAGAGCGTCGTTTTCGACGTCGTGACACCGCAGACGTGGTCGTCGGAAAGATTGATCGCCGTGACGGGATCGCCGGAGGAGAAACCCACGCCGCGATGTTTGGCCGCCTTAATTGCCGCGGCTGTAAGCGCGCGCGGATCGACGCTGCGCTCTTCCAAATAGCCCGCTTCATATCCATTGGCGCGTTCCACCAGTGCAGGTTCGAGTTCGGAGAGATGGGCATGAGTCAGGGGCTCAGTTCTTCCGGAATGTGCTTCAGTCGACAAGAGAATCGTTCCCTGATCGCGGAGGTCGACCTTCATTCCCGATTCAACTTCTATTTCATGAACAAACTCGGGATACATTTTCGCGCTGGCAGTGGCCAGAGGCTGCAAGATGACTGGCGTCTCAAGGAGGCAAGCCACCAACATGCCTCCGGCCGCCGATGAGGCTTCGCGGCCGGGTTCTCCGCGCTCAACGATCAGAACCTTGGCGCCGCGTTTGCGCAGCGCGATGGAAAGTGAGAGGCCGATGATTCCGCCGCCGACGATGATTACGTCCCAGGACCTCATGAAAGCATTCTAAAAGATTGCTGTGATCTCCAATTCAGGGGCTTAAAGCCCTATTTAAGAGACAGCCTCTGGCGCGGCCCTTTCAAGGGCCGCTCTTTCACAGCTCTACACGCGACAAATCGCCCAAAGAATGAAATCCGAAACGTGACAGCCGCCACCGGACTGCATAAAATGGCAGCCATGAAGAGAATCCTGGTAATGGGGGCGGCGCTGCTGATATTCGGGTCGGTCGGCGTTGCGTTTGGGCAAAAGGACAAGGACGACGAAGGACCAACCTCGTGGATTTACTTTTCCATCATCAAAGATGATAACGGGAAGCCGGTGCGAAATGCGGCGGTTGTGTTGCATCCGGTCAATCTGAAGGGAAACCAGGAACGCGGCGGGCTGGAGCTGAAAACCGATCCGGACGGAAAAGCGAACATCGATGGAATTCCCTATGGCGTGCTCCGGGTGCAAGTTCTGGCGCATGGTTTTCAGACCTACGGCGAAGACTTCGATGTTGGCAAAGCGAAGACAGAAATCAGTATCAAGCTGAAGCGGCCGCAGGGTCAGTTCTCCATATACGAAGACCGCCCGAATGACGCGAATGCCCAACCCAAGCCGAATGCGCCGCCCACCGACGCTAAGAAGCCAAATTGACTGCGGACACGATCATGGACTACTTACTGAAGACAGAACCTTCCACCTATTCGTTCTCAGACCTGCAGCGGGAAAAGACCACGATGTGGGATGGAGTTTCGAATCCGGTGGCGCTGAAGAACCTGCGCGCGATGAAACCCGGCGAGCGGCTTGTGATATACCACACGGGCGATGAGAAGAGCGCTGTTGGAACGGCCACAGTCGTTTCGGTGGATGCGTCCGACGCGAGGAATCCGCAGGTGAAGATCAAAGTCGGCAAGGCGATTGATAAACCGGTGACTTTGGCCGAGGCAAAGGCGAGCGCGGTATTTGCGGATTCTCCGCTGGCGCGGCAGGGAAGGTTGAGCGTTGTGCCGCTGAATGCCTCGCAGTATAAATTTCTGACCCGAGAGTAGATCTTCCGGCCTTCGTCTCAAAGTCAAAGTCCCCACTTCTCGCAAACGGCGTGAGAAGTGGGGTACCCGACCCGTTTCGCCCCAACTTTCCGGTCACCGCTTTGTAGCCGGAGGAACTACTACGCCCGGGAGTCGCGCTGAATCAAGGCCGAGTCCAGCAGATATCCCAGCCCAATGGTGAAGGGGATCGCGCCGAAGGCGGTCAACACCATCGCGTCGGGTTCATAATGGGCCACGATCGTGAACGCAAGCATGTATCCGACCGCCGCCGAAACCAGCAGGATTCCAGCGCGGCGGGAGTGGGCCCCCTGGGTAAGATCGGCATCCATGGGGACGATTACGCCGCGCTGAATCGCTGCCAGACGTTCGTCGGTGCGCAGCTTACGCACGCGGTAAAAGGTGTACAAAGCAAATGCCAGGCTAGGTATGGCCAGGGCCATGACGACTGCGGCGAAACCGGTGAGTCCGTCCATTGTAGTTCTCCTCCTTTGCGCTCGACGCGGCGATGTGAATTGCCGGGCCGCTCGCTGAGGAGAGATACGGAGGATGCAAGGCGAAAGTTCCGCACCGCGGCCAACTTCAAGTCAGAATGGCGCTTCCAACCAGATAATTGGGGCTTGTCGTGGTCTCGGGACTTGTGGAGACAAGATGAAAGTTGAAAGCTCGAAGGCGCTTGCTTTGGCGGCGATCACATTGCTGATCGCGCTCCAGGCGCATGCGCAGGAAACCACGGAAAAGGTCACCGTTGACGATGTGGACCGAAGCTTCACGGTGCGCTTGCCGCGCGGCTACGATCCGCAGCGGCATTATCCGGTCGTCGTTCTGCTGCATGGCATGAACCAGGATCCTGACGACATGGAGCGGCTGACGCGTTTCGATCAGTTGGCCGACAAAGACGGAATCATCGCGGTGTATCCGGCGGCACTGCACGGGCGATGGAATGTTGGTGTGCATCCGGAAGAGCGGCCGATGATGATGAATCCCGGACGCAGACGATCCGGATATCCAGGGGGCGGATACCCGGGGGGAGGCTACCCAGGTGGCGGAGGAGGATATCCGCGTGGCGGGGGCTATCCGGGAGGGCAGCAACCATCTTCGCGAGAAGAGCACCGGCAGCCCGAAACCGATGACATCGGATTCTTCAACCAGATGCTCGATCAGCTTGCCTCGAAATTTCCCGTGGATACATCGCGCATATATGCCGTTGGGCTTTCAGAAGGCGGTTTCATGAGCCTGCGACTCGGTTGCGCGCTCGGCGACCGCTTCGCCGCAGTGGCGGCGGTTGGTGCGGCGATGCCGAAGACCATGATCTGTCTGCCAGCACGCCCGGTGGCGGCGGTGATGATCGATGGCACATCCGACCCGGTTGTTCCTTACGGCGGCGGAACCGAACACAATCTGAGCGTGAAAACGCTCTCGGTCGAAGACAGCGCCAAGGCATGGGCAAAGATTGATCGCTGCGGTGAGAAGCCCGAGAAGAGCAAACTGCCTGAGAAGGGTAAAGGCAGCATGGAAACCAAAGTCGATACCTACACCGGTTGCGAGCAGGAATCGCAGGTAGTCCTCTACAGTGTGAAGGGCGCAGGCAACACCTGGCCGGGCGGAGAGCAATATGAGCCGGAGAACACGGTCGGCAAGACGAGTTCTGATCTGGACGCTAATGAAGTGATCTGGAATTTTCTGGTCACCAAGAAGCTCCTTAAAAAGAACGCGAGTTCGAATTAGTCCTGGAATCATTCACCGCCGGAGCCGCAGAGGCTTCCGAAAATGCCGCTTTCGCCTGACAGAAAGCGGCCAGCTTTTCTTCGGCGTTCTTTGCGGTTGCCGGCGGTGAATCTCTCTCCGCCTTAGAGCGAGCGCAGGAAGTTCAAAAGGTCCTGCTGTTGTGAAGACTTCAGCTTGTTATAGGCCTTGATGACCTGGTTGGCTTCCGAGCCACTGCTGTCGTGCGCCTGGATCGCCTGGATCAGGTCCGATGTCCGGCCGTCATGCATGAAAAACAGCCGCTGACCCAATCCCCACAAAGGAGCCGTTCGGAATTGCTTTGGACTGGCCGCGCCTTGCGTGATGCCATCCGAGAGCCCGCTGCCCATATTATGCAGAACGAAGTCAGAATAGGGACTGTAGGTCACGTTTGACATACCGGTGTATGGTGACGCTCCTGTCGTGAGCGTTGAAGTGTGGCAGAGCGAACAGCCGGTAGAAGCGAACAAAGCTGATCCATTCTGCGTCGAACTGGTGGATGGTCCAGGAGTCGGCGGTGCGAGCAATCGGCTGAAAATGGCAAAGTTGACTGTGTCGGAAGCCATTTCTGAAGCTGTGCCGATCGTCGTGCCGAAGTTCGGACTGCTCGAATTCGGATTCAGAATGTTCGTCCCATCTTCCGGAGAGCTGTTGAGGACGCATCCCGTCGCGGCGCTGCGCTCGTTGGGAAAGACTTCATTGCTGACGCCCTGTTCGACGTTGTAAGCCTCGCCGACAAACATCAGCAACGATTTGTTCTGAGCCTTCCAGCCGAAACGCGTAATGGTGCCATCGTTGCCGCTGGTGTTGAAGTTCCCGCCGATCTTCAGTGCAGCTCTCGCTGACGCGGTTGCATTGAAACTATTCTGTAGCGTAGCGTCGGGCGTGGCCTCGACCAGTCCCAGGCCGTACAACGGTGTCGGAATGCGATAAATGATGTTGTTGTCGGTAATCGCCGTGGCAAAGTCGGGCTGCGCGAGAATGCATCCCGAGGCATCTGAGCGCCCCTGAATGCTGTAGAGATCGTGAACGCCGCCATCGGCAGCGCCGGTGGAAGTCGAAATGAAGCGGGCTTCCCTCATCGGGCCATCGGTCGTAATGAAAGATGGAACCGTGTTCGTTGCGCTATCCAGCGTGGCCAGCGCAACCTGCGGATTTGCAATCGGGTTTTGCGGGCTCTTCAATCCGGGACTACTTCCGCCCACGGCAGGCTGCCCATGGCATTGCGCGCAACTGTTTCCGTTGAAGGTCGGGCCAAGGCCTTTGCCTCCTTCGCCGGTAAGAGTGCCCTGAACGGAATCGATTTCGACAAAGCGTCCGATTGCCTGATTGAAAAGGCCTTGTTCATTGCTGTTCAGGGTGGGGTAAAATCCCCCGGCGCCTGCGGCTCCAGCCCGCGGACCGGGATCGTTCTGCGCGACTAGGTTGGGACTGACTGCGAGTACAGCAACAACTGAAAGGACTACACGTAGCAGAGTACGGTGAGTCATGGTTGCACCTCCTAGGTGCGGCGAGCGGGCACACTACGGCGACAGGTTGTGCCACTGGGTTTCGAAGACGGCGCGGATCAATCCACTGTTTCGCCCAAGCTGCGGGCCGGCCGTGCGGCCAGTCCCGTGCCCCATCGCGGACGGAACAGCCCTATGGGAGAGATGGGAGCCCCACTGGGATCGTTATCCTCGGAAGAGGAAAGAACGGAGCTACATTGCCGAGCAATCTAGTCCGGCGCGACAACGAAGGTCAAGACTCACAAGTGCACTGGAATCTCATTATGAAATCTCAGATCCGCGATATTAAGCATTTCCATGCGATTGAGCGCACATGACACTGGGGCTCGATTTTAGAGATGCCTGGCCGTGCCGGATTAGGCCATCTGTTTACGAAGCTCGCGGCGGAGAACTTTCCCGGATGCAGTTTTCGGAACTGAATCGATGAAGCGTACTTCGCGCGGCTGTTTAAAGTGGGTGAGACGGTCGGCAACGAAACCGCGAAGCTCATCTTTTAACTTGCCGCTGTCAGAAAATCCGTCGCGCAAGCTGACGAAGGCGACGGGAATTTCTCCTGCCTCCGGGCAGGCACGCCCGACGACGCCGCACTCTTTTACTGCGGGATGCTCGAGCAGCACGGCCTCGACCTCGGCGGGTGCGATGGCGAATCCCTTGTACTTGATCATTTCCTTACGACGGTCTACTACACGGTAGAAGCCTTCGCGATCGCGGGTGACGATGTCGCCGGACCAGTACCATCCATCGCGAAGAACGGCCTCAGTCGCTTCCGGAGCCTTCCAGTATCCCAGCATGAATTGTGGGCCGCGCATGACGAGTTCGCCGGGCTGTCCGGAGGGCGCCTCGGTGAGATCGTCGAGCGTGTCGGTGGGCCCGAGGTCGGATTGTGAGAGAACACGGCAGTCGGTCTGCACGACAGGATGTCCGATGGAGTCGGGGTGGTAAAGCGCGGGATCAAGATATCCGACGTGCGTGACCGGCGAGGCCTCGGTCATGCCGTATCCCTGACAGACGAGAATATTGGTGAGTTCGGTGAAGCGGCGTGGAAGATCGGGAGCGAGTGGTGCGGCACCGGACTTCACCCAGCGCACTTTGTGATCGTGGGGAAATTGTCCGGCTTCAGCAGCCTGGCAGATTGCATTCACCGCTGGTGGGACGAGGGGCATCATGGTGACGCCTTCGTCGATGATGAGCCGCGTCAGTTTGTCCAACTGGAATCGCGGCGACAAGATGAGCGTCGATCCAAGAATCAACGAAGGGTTGAGCATTACGTTCAGGCCGTAGATGTGATACAGCGGCAGGCAGCAAAGGATAGTGTCGGAGGCGTTGAGTTCAGCCGTACGGGGCCCCAGAAGCTGATAGATGTTCGCGACCAGGTTCAGATGCGACAGCATCACACCCTTCGGCAGTCCTGTAGTGCCGCTCGAGTAGGGAAGCGCTGCGAGGGCTTGCGCAGAGGACTGCTCCGCTTTGGGGAAGCTTGCAGAAACTGGATTCAAGAGCGCGGAGAAAGCCTCGGCGCCAGAGGCTGGTTGCCGCGTATGGTAGACCCGGCGCAGGCTGGGCAAGCCGGAGAGATTGATGCCATCGACGTGCGATCCATCTGTGATGAGGAAGGCAGCGCCGGAATTTTCCAACTGATAGCGCACTTCGCGCTCGCGATAGGTCGGATTCAGTAATGTCGGGATCGCACCTGCTAGTTGCGTGGCATGGAATGCCGCGCAGAATTCCCAGGAGTTGGCGAGGAAGATCGCCACTACTTCTCCCGGCTTTAGGCCGGCTGTAATCATGCCCCCGGCCAGTTGCTCGACAGTCTCTCCGTATTCGGAGTAGCTCAAACGGCGGTTGCAGGAGATGTCGAAAATCGCTGTCTTGTTGCCGTGACGGCGGCAGGAATCCAGCACAAGATCGTGCAGAAAGAGATTCTGCGGATCGGCGTAGAACTGGGTGCGCAACATGCCGCACGCGATTGTATACGGGTTCCTGAAGACGGGCTAGTTGGCGAGCTTGCGCAGGAACTCCTGCTCGTCCATGCGATACTTGAACGCCTTGCGGCCATCGATGAAGACGACCGGGACTTCGTCGTTGAACTGGCGACGAAGCTCGGTGTCCGCGTCCACGTCGATTTCCCGCCAGGTAAAGCCGCCGCGGCGGGAGAGCTTCGAGAGACTCTCTTTGATGACCTCACACAAGTGACAGCCCCTTCGGGAGTACACCACGACGCTGCGGGATCCTGGCATGTGCGGAGATTCTAGCGCGCAGGATTGACGTTTTTCCAGAAGAAGTCAAGGGAAACTATTGCGGTGGCGGCTTTTGTGCGCGGCGACCGTGCGAAAGGTAGAATTTCTCCGATGCAAGAGAATTCAATTCGACCACTCCAGGGCAAAACCGCTTTGATCACCGGTGCGGCACGGCGGTTAGGGCGCGCGTCGGCGCTGGCACTGGCGGGGGCAGGCGCGGATGTGGCGATCACGTTCCGGAACTCGGCGCCCGAAGCGCGAGAGACCGTTGTAGATCTCTCAGGATTCGGCGTGCGAGCCTTTGCCTTGCGTTGCGATGTCACGGAGGAAGCCAGTGTCCGGGCGATGATGAAAGAAGTCGGTCGCGAACTCGGACGCATCGACATCCTGGTTAACAACGCGGCGAACTACGAAACTGCAGAGTTCGAGAAGTTGACCGTGCAGCAATGGGATGCAATTTTTGCTTCGAATACGCGCGGTCCATTCCTGGTGTCGCGCGAGGCGCTGAAGTGGATGCGGCGCAGTCGAGGCAAGGAACGCGGGCCAATCGAGGCGAAGATTATCAACATGGGCTCGCTGGGAGGACTGCGGCCATGGGCGACCCATGCGCATTACTGCTCTTCAAAGGCTGCGCTCCACATGTTGACGAAGGTGATGGCGAAAGCGTTGGCTCCAGAGATTGCGGTGAATGCCGTGGCTCCGGGAATGATCGATCTGGGAGAGAAATCAGCAGCCGCATTCATGCGAAAGATGACGAAGCAAACGCCAATGTTGCGCAATGGCCGGGGAGACGAGATAGGCGCAGCCGTCTTGTTTTTCGCGACCGCGCCGCAATTTATTACCGGACAAATTTTGGCTGTGGATGGAGGCTTGGGACTTTAGGCGCTGCGAGCGCGGTTCGAAGGGATAGGCATATAGTTGAGGCGAATGAAGAAACGGAAAGTCAGTTCAATCAAGCCTGCGGGAAGTGAGCAAGCCGTGAAGACCCCGCGTATTGCGGTAGCCATCCTGGCTGCCGGCAAGGGCACTCGGCTTAAGTCGCAAATTCCTAAAGTGTTACATGAAGTTGGCGGAAGCTCCCTCTTGGAGCATGTGATTCGCGTCGCCGCGCGCGTTGTTCCCGTGTCGGACGTTTTTGCGATCATCGGGTATGAGGCGGAACAGGTGCGCACCGCGATCGGGCACGTGGGGATTAACTTCGTACTCCAAACCGACCAGCGCGGGACCGGGCACGCGCTGATGGTGGCCCGCGACGCCCTCGCCGGATACGACTACGTGATCGTACTCTCCGGCGATGCGCCGCTCATTACTCCTGAGACCATCTCGAAACTACGAGACTTCCATTTGCGAGAAAAGGCCGCAATGACCCTGCTCAGCGCGGAACTTGATAACCCGACGGGCTACGGCCGCGTGCTCCGTAAGAGCGCGCGTAGTCCGGAAGTGAAGGCAGTTGTCGAGGAGAAATCGACGAACGCGGCACAGAGGAAAATTCGCGAGATCAACTCCGGCCTCTACGTGTTTTCCGTCAAGGATCTGTACCAGAACATCGAAAAGCTCTCTACCAACAACGCGCATGGCGAATATTACCTGACCGATATGGCGGAAGTTCTGCGGAAAGCGCACAGGCTTGTAGTGGCATGGGAAACCGCGAATCCGAGCGAAGTCTTGGGCGGCAATACGAGAGCGGAACTGGCCGACATCGATCGGCAGATGCGGATGGCGAAGTGCCGGCAATTGATGGCGGATGGCGTTACTGTTTTTTATCCGGAGACATGCGTAATTGATCTCGACGTCGAAGTCGCGCCGGACACGGTGATCGAGCCTTACGTGCAATTGCTCGGCAAGACGAAGATCGGCGTCAACTGCCGCGTGCGCTCGTATTCAGTGATTCGCGATTCGAAGATCGGAGACGGCGTAATGGTGCGCCCAGGATGCGTGGTGGAAGGCGCAAAGATGGCGGCAGGAGCGATCATCGGGCCTTATTCGCATCTGCGGCCCGGCAGCGACATCGGTGAAGGTGCGCATGTCGGGAACTTCGTTGAGACAAAGAAAATCAAGCTGGGAAAGGCCTCGAAAGCCAATCATCTTAGTTATCTCGGAGATGCCGAAATTGGCGCCGGGGTCAACATCGGCGCGGGAACGATCACCTGCAACTATGACGGTGTGAACAAGCACAAAACGCTCATTGCCGACGGAGTTTTCATTGGCAGCGACAGCACGCTTGTGGCTCCGATCAAGGTGGGCAAAGGAGCGTATGTAGGAGCGGCATCGTGTATCACGGAAGACGTGCCCGAAGATGCGCTGGCGATTGGCCGCGGGCGCCAGATTGTAAAAGAGGGCTGGGCGCGGCTGCGAAGAGGCAATAAAAAGTGAAGCACTGAGAAGTTTCTCAGTGCCTCTCTTGTTCTATGGGCGTTGCGTTCGACTTAGTGTGAAACTGCGGTGAAAAGGTCCGAATGCATCAGGGCCTGGAACTGCTGATCATTAGCCTTGAAGTGAATCTGCAGATTGGATCCATCGGAATCAACCGCCGTATTTTCATACGCGACTTTTTCAACCGGAGTCGCGTTCATTTTCTTGAAGACGATACCGGCTTTGACCAGGGAAGACATTGAGCCAGCCGTAACCGCATCGGAAGTGAGAACCGTGAGATCGAAGTTCACGCCGCTGGCGAAGTTCATTGTGTAGCGCGAACCGACCAGGCGTTTCTTGATGGTTTCATAATCGGCTACTTTCGCGGCATCGCCGAGCGCCGAGCGCATCATGTTCTGCGTGCCCTGCTGGTCGAGAATGCTCCATACGGGAGCGGAGTCTACATCGGCCATCATGTCGGCCATGGTTCCATTGGTATCCAGGCTCATGACCTGGCCATCTTTGGTGTCGAGCGCCACGCGGATCGATGTCGAGTCGCCGAAGAGCAGCGAGCTGTCGTCGAGAAAGCTCATCACGAAGCCGCCCTCCATGGGATAGATCTCAGAGTTGTTGTACTTCTTTGGAACATACTTCTGAAGTTTCATCTTCTTCAACACGGCCTTCATGTTGAAGGGGCCGCTGGCGACTCCCACGGTCTTGACGCCCTGCTTGCCGGAACGGAACGAAGCGAAAGTCAACGTGTCCACATCTTTATCGGGATCGAGGCCGATGCTCTTGAGCGCGGCTTCAAATTGCTTGATGTTGTCGGGCATCAGTTGCTGTTTGAGTTGCATCGCCGTAGGAGAATCTTTTAGCGCGCGATAGTCCACCGAGATCAGTTGCAGCAGATCGGCGGGAACGCAGGAGCGCGCAGCGGAGTTCAAAGGCAGCGCGTTGGCCATGCTTGCCATCAGCAAGGCAGCCATGCAGATCTTCAAGAGTTTCATAACGCCTCGAATCGGAAAATGGCCAGGAAGACGTACCCTAGGAGTTGGATGCGAAATCAGGCCTTGTTGTAACTAGATCGCTTTATTCTATTTTACTTGCAGCCGAAAACGATGAAACAAAAGGCCAATGCCCGTTGACTGGTTGGAGACTGTCTTTAAGCCGTCTCGGAACTGGGGCGGAGCAGACGGCTCCGTTCCCGGATTGCGGTGGCGAACGCGTCGTCTGCTATGGAAGCAAGGTTGATTTCCACATTGGCAAGAGCGCCAGTAATCGCAGCTTGTGCCAGAGCGCCGGCAGTGGTCAAATCCGACTTCATATTGGGATTGGTGATCGGCCCAAGGGCGTCCACGAGCTTTGCAATCCGATAGGCCTTTTCCGCGACGCCCATAGGGACAGCAGTAGCCTGCTTAAGTGCGGCTTCGATCAATGTGGCGCCGGATTTTTCGTCGGTGCGCGCGGCTTTATAGGCCTTCATGACGGAGTTGTAGGATTCGGCGTCCGCATCGACGGCAGCTTTGAGTTCCTCACGCAGGAGCGTCAAGTCGGCTATGGCAGCGCTGAGCTGCGCCTCGTATTGCAGATAGGCCTTTTTGCCTCGCGACATGGAAGCGACCATCGTCGCCAGCCCGGCAGCCATGGCGCCAGCCGCGGCAGAGGCGCTTCCACCGCCAGGGGTGGCCGTGGGCGCGGCCAATTGCTCGACGAAGGGTTCGACGCCCGCGCGCAGGCCGCCGACGGCCATCTTGCCCCCCATCACAGCCGCGAGACGATTCTCAAGAATCAGCGACGAATCGAAGTTCTCCACTTGCAGAAACCACTCTGCGGCTTGTTCCAACGCTTTTTTCGGGACTAGTCCGACGATTTCGCTTGAAACCGGCACGACTCCGTAGCGAGCGGCTTCACGCTTTACCATTTCAAACACGCGATGGATTGGCGTCTGCTCGAAATCGGTAAGATTCATCGAGACCTGAGCCAGGCCGCGGACGAGAAATCCTGCACCTTTAACGAAGCGCATGCCGCCGCTGGAGAAACGCACAGCTTTAGCAATTTTTTTGGCGATCTCGACATCGGGCGTGCTGAGGAAGACGTTGTACGCGACCAGAAACTTGCGCGCGCCAACAACCGTCGAGCCAGCCGTCGGATGTACGCAGGGATCGCCAAAGTCCGGACAACGGGCGGGATTCGTCGCGACCTCTGCCCGAATGCCCTCGAATTGCCCACGGCGGATATTTTCCAATCCTTGGCGCTCAGGCGTTCGAGCAGCGGCTTCATACAGATAAACCGGAATGTTGAAGCGTTTCCATATCTCCGCACCGACGTGCTTCGCCATAACGACGCAGTCTTCGATGGTGACTCCATCGATAGGAATGAACGGTACTACGTCCGCCGCGCCCATACGTGGATGTGCTCCCGTATGCGTGTTGAGATCGATCAGCTCTGAGGCCTTGCCTACGCCGCGAATTGACGCTTCCTGAATGGCTTCCCGTTCGCCAACGAGCGTGATGACACAGCGGTTGTGGTCGGTGTCCATTTCACGGTCGAGCAGGTAGACGCCGGGCATTTTCATGGCGTCAACGATGGCATCAACTTTAGCTTTGTCGCGGCCTTCGGAGAAATTTGGGACGCATTCTACGAGCGTAGACATAAGGAAAGAGGATAGCTGGGGGCGGAGCAGAGAGGCAACCTTGGATTGACGATTACGACAGTCTCGTAATTCCAGGGAAGCCGTCGAAGCCTGTATCGAAACTCAGGATTCGGTCGACATCGTGCTGTTCCATTACCGCGATGTGGACGGCGTCGCGGGCGGAGAGGCGCGCGTGTCCGAAGACAATCTCTTTGGCCCTCTCTATCACGGCCCGGTCGACAGCCAGCACGTCGTCAACGATTCCGAGCACAGAATTAAAAGCCGGTTGGATAGCGTCGCGCCGGTTGACGGCCATATAGCGGTGCAGAATCTCCTGCAAGACTTCCGCGTCGGTGACCAGGCGCTGGCGGTCGCTGAGTAACTTTTCGACCCATCGCTGTGCGTCGAGCTTATGGGGATGAGGTGCACCCACGAGGTACATCGGAATGTTGGAATCGATCAGAATCACGGCTGGGGGCCGGTGAGATACCCTCGTTCGATTTCGGTTAGCATGGTTTCGATGTCGCCTGTGGGGAACTCGTGCTTCACCGCCGCACGAATAGCTGCCAGTTTCTTCTCGATGTCGCCCACCGGTTGGCGGCGGCGGGCGTGCGCGAGCGCTTGTCGCACCCACTCGGCTATTGACATCCGGCGGGACCGGGCTGCGCGCTGGATTTCCCGGTATTCTGGATCCTGAAGAATCACCTGGAGTCGCTTAGCCACAGAATGAGTCTAAATGACTCATGATGATGAGTCAAACAGGGATCGGTCACTTCCTGCGGCGAGGCTCGAAAAACTTTCCAATCCCGAGTCGTACCTGCACCGTATTCACACCAGGATTCAGATTGCCCAAGCCTGCGTTTGAAATGTGCATGTAGCGCAGCTCGATGCTCCAATTGTATTTTGCGCCGAGGATGTGCGTGCCCAACGCGGCCTGGTCCATGAAGTTGACGGTGTTTGTTCCAGTTGGAACGTCATGGTTGGTGAAGAGAACGCCGCCCGTCAGCTCGAGATAGGGGGAGAGGCGTCCAAGGCGTTCAAAATGCCACTTGAGACCGAGCGGATCAAATCCCGCACCATAGGCTGTGTTCGCTGGCTGGAATGCAAGGAAGACGGGCATGGCATCCACGGCATATTCAAAGCGCCCGCGAAGAAATCCGGGAAGGTGCGGGTCGGTCAGAATCCATCCATAGCGCAGCCCGGCGTTGAATGCGGCGGTATCGCCGCGGCCGCCGGAGACGGAGTGTCCTCCGCCTGCCCAGAGTTCGATCTCGCGTCCGCCTTTTTCCGGGCCCGTTTGGGCAACGCTCGTGGCGCTGGCGAGCAGCAGCGCAGAGATTAAGAAGAGGCGAGAGCGCATAGGCTAAGTTCGAGGACGGTAGGCCTCGAAATGAACCATCAAAATACAGGAAGCATCAGTACGGCACAAACCGCGGCTATGGCCCCCACGAAAAGCAGCTTCCTCCCTCCCTTCACGAAAGGTCGGAAGACCAACCACAAGTGGCCAGGAGGTCTGCTGACTGCGGATCTACTGTCTCTCTCCCCGAAAATGCTCCGCCGCAATCTGCATCAGATCCAGCGCGACACGCGCGGTATTATGGCGCGCCACGCCGGCTTCTTCCAGATAATCACCGAGAATCGGAATCACTCCGAGCGCTTCGATCGCATCGAGGTCGTTTACGATCTGGCAAGCGCCTTCCAAGGCGTATTTGGCCTTCATCTCATTGGAGGCTGGCGTGCGATTGATCAACGCGTAATCGAACAGCGGTTTCTGAGCGTGGGCGTTAAGGGCGCGGATATGGTCGGCAGCCGTGAGGCCGAGGCTTTCATTCGCCTGCGTCATCAGATTGCAGACATAAACCTTCGTAGCAGGCGATCGGACAATCGCTTCTGAAATTCCACGAACCAGCAGGTTGGGAATCAGGCTGGTGAAGAGCGATCCCGGGCCGATGGTAATCAGATCGGCATGGGCAATCGCTTCCAGCGTTTGCGGCATCGGGCCGACATCGGCCGGTACGAGAAACAATTCGCGGATGCGCTCTTTACTGGCGGTAATCTTTGTTTCTCCGCGTACGCGGCTGCCATCTTCCATCAAAGCTTCGAGTTCAACATTGGATGTGGTCGCCGGAAAGATATGTCCGCGCGTCAGTAGGATTTCCGACGACAAGCGGACTGCTTCAGAGAAATCCGAGGTGAGGGAAGTGAGCGCGGCCAGAAACAGATTGCCGAAGCTGTGGCCTTCGAGCCCGGAGCCTTTCTCAAATCGATGGCGAAATAGCTTTGAGAGTAAAGCCTCATCTTCGCTCAGCGCCACGATGCAGTTGCGGATATCGCCGGGAGGGAGCATGTTCAGCTCTTTGCGAAGGCGTCCGCTGGAGCCGCCGTCGTCGCTGACGGTAACGACCGCTGAAAGGTCGCGAATCACGGGTGCATCGACGGGCCGCGAAGAAATCTCGCTGGGCGAAAGAACGTATTGTTTGAGTCCCTTCAGCAGCGTTGAAAGGCCCGTGCCGCCGCCAATCGCCACAACGCGCACGCCGCCTGTGGTCACGGGCGGCGGCTGAGTCACGGACTCGGCGGCTTTGCTCTGCACTGGATTTTCCTCGCAGGAGGACTAGATGGGCTCTTCTTCTTCGGTCAGGCCTTCGGAGCCGAGTTCGGCGCCCGGATCCGGGTAGAGCAACTCGGTGAAACGAGGATCCTCAGCCAAATTCTGAAAATCGGAATCGTTGCGCGCCTGAAAGCGAAGCTGAGAATTCATGCGCAAGGCTTCGTCCAGCCGCCGGAGCGAGTCTTCCACACGTCCGGTCAAGCAGTCGAGTGCCGCCAGACCATAGATCACATAGTCCGCCTTCGCGTTCGCCTTGAGCAATTTGTCGAGATGTTCGCGGGCCGTCACGTAGTCGCCGAGATTCATCAGAGAGACAGCAAAATCGAAGTGCTCTTCGGGCGTCTTGAATTGGGTCGCGGTCGTGCGCTCCAAATGCTGATTGCAGATGCTGAGATGCACCGTCGCACGGTCCGCTAACTCTTTGCTCGGGCCGCCGATAATCTTCTGGAAGTGAGGCTTTGCTTTGTCGAACTTGTGCTCCTGCATGGCGCGCAGTCCAGACTCGTAGCTCTGGAGCGCCTGGGTGTAATGCGGGTCTTCCGCCATCGTTTTTTTCGCGGTGGTTTTCTGAGCCATGTGCAAAACTCTTCCTGTGCTCTTAGTAATAGCAAGCTCCTTGCAATCGCTTGGTTGAGTTAAACAACCAAGTATCACTCAAAGTGTGGGTAGAGGGCAATGCTGGCGCAGGCTCCTGAGTGTCGAACCAGACATCCAATCGTTTGTTCTCGGTACTCGATATTCACTCGCTGCTAGTTGATCGAAGCGGCTGAGTCCAGATCAATCTGCTTCCACTCGCCCTTGATAATTCCAGCACGAATCTGTGTGGCGGTCTTACCCTTCTGGTTCTGCAGATAGGTGTAATACAGCTCTTTCAGGCACGTGGAGCAACGCGCTCCATGGGTATTCTCAAAGCAGCTATGAAGACTATTGTGACCCATGCGGTCGCAGTAGCAATAGCAGGGCTGCTGGTGCAGCACGGCGGGAATCTTCGCCGCAAGCTCATAGGCATGTGTCTGGTAAGGATATTGGGCGTCCGGCCCCCAAAGGTCTGCCTTGGTCAGCGTCGGAGGCAGCTTGGTACCTTTCGGCGGAGGTGCGGCATTGTAGGCTGGTACGCCGTTGCTTTCTTGCTGGGGGCTGGCCCATGCCGCCGATAGGGTCAGAGTCATCAGAAACAGAAACGCCAGGGTCAGACCGCGTTGTGCGAACTTGTTTTTCATGAGCATACGCATCAGGAATCCTCGCTCCTCATTGTAACCTGCCGGACACTGCCCGTTCCGACAGAGGATTCCCGGATACAAACAGCCCGGCCCGGGCTCGGTTCTGTATACAATAGACGTGCATGCCGGATACGGAATCGCTTCCAGGTTCAGCGGGCGGGATGGACACGGCGTCCGTTTCGTCTGGGCCGGTTCAGCCGGCAGCCTCACGCCCAAGTCCAGTTCGAGCTGGTATCGGCGTCTGGCTGCGCGATCTGATTATTTCACTGGCAATTTCGGCATTCATTATCATTTTTCTCTATCAACCGGTGAAGGTCGAGGGCACCAGCATGATGCCTTCGCTCGAAGACCAGGAGCGAATTTTCGTCAACAAATTCGTTTACCGTCTTGAGCCGATCGAGCGCGGCGATATCGTGGTCTTCCGCTATCCGCGAGATCCCTCGAAGAGCTATATCAAGCGCGTCATCGGCGTTGCGGGCGATCGTATCCGCATTGACGGCGGCGAAGTTTATGTCAATGGACAGTTGCTCGACGAGTCCTACGTTCCTGCCGAATATTCCGACACGCGGACTTATCCCGAGGTCGTCGTGCCTCCGCAGAGCTACTACGTGCTGGGCGACCATCGCTCGATGTCGAACGATAGCCGCGATTTCGGGGCAGTGAATCAGAGCTACATCTACGGCAAGGCCGTGTTCGGCTATTGGCCGATGGATAAGCTGGGCCGCGTGAAGTAGCTTTGGCCGCGGGAAGTCCTACCGCTCGTTTTTTCCACAGCCGATCAACCTGAATTCCGTTTCCCATCGCGGTTTTCCCTGCTAAACTTCGTAAAATCCACTGCACGGAGCGAGAATGGCTATCCTTGCGCTGGAAGACGGGCGCGTCTTCCGTGGCAAAGGTTACGGCGCCAAAGGCGAATGCTACGGCGAAGTCGTTTTTAATACTTCCATCACCGGATATCAGGAAATTTTCACCGACCCCTCCTATTCCGGACAGATCGTCGTTCTGACGAATCCAGAAATCGGAAATTACGGCACCAATCAGGAAGACAACGAAGCCACCCGTCCGTGGATCGAAGGCCTGATTGTTCGCGAGTTCTCGCGCGTTAGTTCGAACTGGCGCTCGCAGCAGGTAGCCGAAGAATATCTCGAACAATTCAAAGTGCCGGTTTTGTCGGATATCGACACGCGTGCGCTGGTGCGCCATCTGCGCGATCACGGAGTCATGCGCGGGGTGGTTTCTACCATCGAGAGTGACGTCGATAAGTTAGTGGCGAAGGCGCGATCAATTCCAAAAATGGACGGCACCGATCTGGCGAAAGAAGTCAGCACGAAGCGGCCGTATGTGTGGGAAGTGGGCGAGCGCTCGCACGAGCCGACTGCCGTGGTCGGAGTGAAAGATGAACCACCTCGGTTTCATGTGGTCGCGTATGACTTCGGGATCAAGCAGAACATTCTGCGCAAGCTGCGCGGCGAAGGATGCAAAGTTACCGTCGTCCCTGCGCAGACTCCGGCAGAAGATGTGCTCGCGCTGAAACCGGATGGAGTCTTCCTGTCGAATGGCCCTGGCGATCCCGAGCCTTGCACATACGCGGTCGACTCGATCCGAAGGCTTATGGGGCGCCAGCCGATCTTTGGCATCTGTCTGGGACACCAGTTGACCGGTATTGCCTTAGGCGGAAAGACTTACAAGCTCAAATTCGGCCACCACGGCGGAAACCATCCGGTGAAGCAGTTGAAGACGGGCAAGATCGAGATCACAGCGCACAACCACAATTTCGCCGTCGATCCCGATTCTCTGGCGCAGAGCGAAGTCGAGTTCACGCACCTGAACCTGAACGACGAGACGCTGGAAGGCATGCGCCATCGGAATATGCCGCTCTTCACCGTGCAATATCATCCGGAGGCCGCGCCCGGCCCGCACGATTCACATTACTTGTTCAAAGAGTTCACGCAGATGATGGAGGAGTGGAAAGGGTGAACGTTGGGAGAAATCACGCGCCACGAGCTTTGAAAGGGCGCGCCTTCAAGGCGCGCCGTAAGGGGACGGGAAAGATTTGCGGCTTTAGCCGCTGAGGTTGAGCGATGAGACCAACCAGGGAGCACGCGACGAATAATGGCCAGACGTATATGGTCACGTCATCGACTTGGGGTCGACGCGCTCTGTTCCAAACGGAACCCTGGGCACGGCTTCTGATTGATACTTTTTATCACTATCGTGGATCAGCATATTTGCTCCACGAATTCGTTGTGATGCCCGATCATGTCCACGTTCTCCTCACGCCGGAAACGAGCCTGGAGAAAACTGTCCAGTTCATCAAAGGCGGGTTTTCTTATCGCGCAAAGAGCGAATTCGGATCGAATATGGAAATCTGGCAGAAGGGATTCTCTGACCATCGCATTCGTGATGGGAGCGATTATCGGATCCATCAGATCTACATTCATCAGAATCCCGTTCGAAAACATCTGTGTGAACGTGCAGAAGAATATCGGTACTCCTCCGCGAGGTTCGGGTTAGAGCTTGACCCCGCACCTCAGGGGCTAAAGCCCGCGTCTCTAAACGAGGCCGGTACGGCGCGCCTGGAAGGCGCGCCCATTCAAAGCATGCCGGTAGCAAACGAAGCTAATCCGGTAAATGAAGGCAAACCGGTCGAAAATGCCTCATCTCTGAACAAGCTGGGAAAGATCGCTTCATAAATGCCCAAACGCACTGACATCTCGAAAATCCTCGTCCTTGGCTCCGGGCCCATCATCATCGGGCAGTCGGCGGAGTTCGACTACTCGGGCACCCAGGCCTGCAAGGCGCTCAAGTCTGAGGGCTACGAAGTTATTCTGGCCAACTCCAACCCGGCGACGATCATGACCGATCCGGAGTCGGCCGACCGCACCTATATCGAGCCGCTCACGCTGGAATATCTGGAAGAGATTATTCGCATCGAGCGAGAGATGTCGCCGGGCGCAGGATTTGCCGTGCTGCCGACCGTTGGTGGACAGACTGCGCTCAACCTCGCCATCGAACTTTCCGACGGCGGCGTGCTCGAAAAATACAACGCGACCTTGATCGGCGCGAACGTTGCCGCCATCAAGAAGGCGGAAGACCGCCTCTTCTTCAAAGACGCGATGCAGAAGATCGGCCTCGACGTTCCGAAATCCGCGCTGGTTAACAACACGAAAGACGGACTGGAGTTCGCTGGCAAGATCGGTTTCCCCGTCATCATCCGCCCGTCATTCACCCTGGGCGGTTCCGGCGGCGGCATCGCTTACAACCGGGAAGAGATGCAGGAGGTGCTGGCCCGCGGACTCGATTTCTCTCCCGTGCACGAAGCACTGATCGAAGAATCCGTTCTCGGATGGAAAGAATTCGAGCTTGAGGTGATGCGTGACACGAAAGACAACGTCATCATCATCTGCTCGATCGAGAACTTCGACCCGATGGGCGTGCATACCGGAGATTCGATCACGGTTGCGCCGATCCAGACGCTCACCGACCGCGAGTACCAGGCGATGCGTGATGCTTCGATTGCCGTAATCAGAGAAATCGGCGTCGACACCGGCGGATCGAACATTCAGTTCGGCGTCAATCCCGAAACCGGGCGGATGGTCGTGATCGAGATGAATCCGCGCGTGTCGCGGTCTTCCGCACTAGCCTCGAAAGCTACCGGGTTCCCGATCGCCAAGATTGCTGCCAAACTCGCGGTTGGATACACGCTCGACGAGATCAAGAACGACATCACGCGCAAAACTCCAGCGTGCTTCGAGCCGACGCTCGATTATGTTGTCGTCAAAATTCCGAAGTGGCAGTTCGAGAAATTTCCCGGCGCGGACGACACTCTCGGCCCGCAAATGAAGTCGGTCGGCGAAGTGATGGCCATCGGCCGCACCTTCAAAGAAGCGCTGATGAAGGGCATTCGCTCGCTCGATACCGGTAAGCGCGTTGGCGCCGACAAAATCGAGCCGAAGATTCTCACACAGCGCCTGGTCACACCTCATCCCGAGCGGCTCGCCTACGTGCAATACGCGATTCGCCAGGGCCACACGGTCAAGCAGCTTGCCAAGATGACTTCGATGGACCCGTGGTTTCTGTACCAATTGAAGGAAATCAACGACCAGCAGTTGGAACTGGAAAAACATCCAATGGAGTCGATCCCCACGGAGGTCCTGCGCGATTCCAAGCGGATGGGTTTCTCCGATGGACGGCTCGCGCAAGTCTGGCGGCTCGAA
>DATAUY010000083.1:0-3196 GCA_036268025.1 Candidatus Sulfotelmatobacter sp.
CTCGCGCTTCAACCACTTTCAGGAAGCCATCGCCAACGGCCAGCCCAACGACTGGCGCTGCCGCGCCGGCTCACGCTACGTCTACATCTGCGAAGACGGCCTGGTGCACTACTGCTCGCAGCAGCGCGGCTTCCCCGGCACACCGCTGGCCGACTACACCCAGGCCGACCTGGACCGCGAGTTCCTTACCGAGAAGACCTGCGCACCCAACTGCACCGTCTCCTGCGTCCACCAGATCTCCTACATCGACCACTGGCGCGCCCCGCAGAACCGCACGACGACCCCGCACGGCGATCACACGGATCACACTTCGGATCTCGTCAACATCGAGCTGTAGGCGCTACTCACGTCGCAGAAAACTCCGGTATTCCGATGGCGGCATCCGCTTATATCGGCGGAAAGTTCGAGAAAAATGTGCCTGATCCGCAAAGCCGGCTGCGGTTGCTATCTCGGCCAAGGTCAATTCCGTCTCTCCCAGCTGCCTGACCGCAAACTCCAGTCGCAACCGGCGCAGATATTCTCCCGGTGTTGTACCGAAAACGCGTTTGAAATCTCTTGAAAGCTGCGCAGGATGAACCTCTACCTCCCGCGCAATCTCATGAAGGTGAAGAGACTCGAACGCACGATCGTGAAGCAAATCGCGTGCCCTCAAAAGCCAGGAAGCCGGCTTAGGATCGTGGCACTGAGTGGCACGATATCCGCAGACAAAGAGATTCATCAGAATCCCTTCGAAGACCAATTCTGAAAACGAATCCGGATCGCACAGTTCGAGCAAAAGGCGGCTGCTGAAGTCGGCTGCATCTGCGTTTGAGAACTGAAAAACCTCGTCGATCTTGACGCCGGCGTCATGGATGCCTTGAAGGAATCGGGGAGTGACTTCCGCCGCGAGGAATCTTGTCGTTACCGGGAAAGCATCCGCCTGCAATCGTTCGGGCGGTATCAAGAGCATGGACCCGCGGCTGAGCGCCATCGTCTTTTGCCCAAAACGCTTCGAGCACTGACCTCTTTCAACGAAGACGACAGAAGCTTGCTCGTTACCGTGCACATCGTAGCTCGAGTTGCGGGAATACCGGATACGGCAAACAGTCAGCGCGCTGGATGACCACTTCGTCAGCATCGTGCCGTAGTGTTGGCCAGCTGGCAGGATTCTCGCCACGTTATTCCTCCCAAAACCTGTAGAACAGCTCACCGATCTACTACCAATTTGAACGAGGGCTTTGTGGCCGCGTTCGTCAAGCCGGTTCAAATCCGCTAAGAACGTTCAATACACACTGGTGCATTTGAGTCATTCTATTGGCCGGAGACACCAGGATGCGCTCTTCAGCGACAGGTCTGAGTACAGATAATGCGGCAGGGGCTCCGCCGCCGGATCACGCCACCAGTTCCAAGACAAAACTATTTGCAGTCGGGCGGTTTTTCCTTTTCGTCCTCATCATGGGTGCATTCCTCGTGAGCTTCCGCCTCCTGTTGAGCAAACTGCCGCACGTGGGCGCCCTGCTCAAATCGGCCGACGCTGGAGAACTGTCTCCCAGCCTGACATGGATCGTAGATTCCATCGGATTCTCAGCTGTTCTGCTGTATTGCGCCGTGGCCCGGCGAATAGAACGCCGATCAGCGGGCGTATATGGACTTTCGACGCGCGGCCCGTTCGGGAAATTGTTCGTGCAGGGAGTTCTTTGGGGACTTGCGCTTGCATTTCTGGATATCGCAATCACTTGGCTGCTGGGGGGTTATTCCTTCGGCAGCATCGCACTCGGTTCATCTGATGTCATCCGATATGGTTTGGCCTGGGGTGGCGCGTTTCTCCTGGTTGGACTCTTGGAAGAATCTCTCTTCCGCGGCTATCCCCTCTACACGCTGAGTCTCGGCATTGGATTTTGGCCCGCCGCAACCCTGCTGGCGTTGCTCTTCGCGGGACTGCATCTGACGAATGCTGGCGAGAGTGTGATCGGCGCCCTTGACGTGGCGATTTACGCGCTGTTCGCGTCTCTCACACTACGGCGCACCGGCAGCCTATGGTTCGCGGTCGGCATCCACGCCGCCTGGGACTTTTCTCTAACCTTTCTCTACTCCGTCCCGGGAAGCGGATTGAATGCTCGAGGCGTCTTGCTGCACTCTGCGATGCACGGCAAAACGTGGCTGACTGGCGGTTCCGCTGGACCGGAGGGCAGCGCGATTGGATTAGGAGTGCTGTTGCTGGCTGTGGTGGTTTTCCCTCGAGCAATGCCGCAAAGAACTTAATTGTTCCGGCGGCGAAACCGTGCGCAACAACGCGGGCGAGGCCGGGAAAAACGATTCGCCACACATGAAGGCAATATCTCCGGCAAGATATTGCACCAAACTTGACTTAAGTTACCGCCAGTTACTCAGTAGTTTGGTAAGTGTTACCGCATCAGTGTTTTTCTTCGTCGATATCAAGGTATGTTGTGGTCATGCGGTGATGTGATCGCTCGCGCAATGGTGTTGAGTCTTTCGGGGGAGGGACTCAACGCCAGGGCGCTAAACGGCCCCATCACCGCCGCATCACACGCATCTCATCTGATACATTGCTTCACTTTTGGAGAAATCGAGATGAAGGCCATCGAGCTCGCACACGCATTGGAGCAGTCCCGGGCAATACCGTTGGACCAGATCGCCTCCATCGCCATGGACCACAAGCGGAATCTCGCCTTTGTCCAGCTTCACACCGGCACCGAGGTTCAGCTCGAGGCCTCCGGCTACGGCGACCTCATCCAGAAGCTCACCGAGCTTTACTCCGGCAGCTACAACGCCTGATAGACCGCAATACCTCCAGCGGCAATCCCAAAACAGTCCAACGGAAGACGTTCCCGGCAGAAACCTGCCAATTCATCCCACCCATTTCGCTACACTAAAAATAGAGCGCTTCTTCGGAAGCCTCGCGAGCGTGGCCGCGCGTCTTTGAACCCCTCACAAGTCTTTTTGTTTGGACGAACTTAGCGCTAAGTGCTTTGCTTGGACGAATTTGGCCATCGGAAGAACCGCTAAACCGAAGCAATAAAATAGCTTACGGATCACCTCCCGTGCCGGGAGGGGGGAGGGGGTCGCGCTGCCGCCACGGCCAGTCTCTTAGCTCAGCAGCGCGGCCTTGGACCGTTTTCCAGCTCGCACCACAATGCGCCCCGGAACCGCGACCCTGGCATGCGTTCCCTGGACGGTCTCGCCATCGATCCGCACC
>DATAUY010000084.1:0-11888 GCA_036268025.1 Candidatus Sulfotelmatobacter sp.
GGCGTTATTGGGATGCGATTGCTGAGCTGGGCTGGCGCTCAAACAAAACGACAAGATTAGCCAAATGAAGAGAAAATGACTGCGAAACCGCCTTACCATCCTGGCCTCCACTGCAAAGCAGATCTTGTCCGCTTCCGTGAGTTGCCCAAGCCTTGCGCACCCTTGTCGTTCCGCTCAGATTACTACATGCCTGCCATGCGCCGGACTCGTGGCCGGACCTGATTCCTCAATCCGCCGACGAGTCCGTTTCCCGCAGCCTGCGATTTTCAGCTAGCCCTTGGAGAGTTCCTTGATCTTCTTGGCTAGTTTTTCAATCTGCTGCGCATTCTTTACCACCGACATTGGCAGCGTGACATTTAGATCGGCCTTCCCGGCTTGCTCCCTGAGTTCGGATGCCAACTCATAGAGTTTCTCGACATCCGCTTTGATCTCTTCTTGCGTCTTGGGATCAATCTTTTTGTTGTCTGGGGCTGGCTTCTGCTCCGGGCCATCCAGCCCGGGAGGAAAGTTCTGGTTCGGAGCATTCGGAGACGGTAGGGGTTGCGGCGCATGCTGTATGGGCAATGCAGAACCGAGAAGAGATTCGGTCGCGAGAATTCCGGCAGCCCCGGCAAGAATGGTCAACAACGAGCGTCGCGATGGCGGCATGGCTCCTCCTGAGATCCAGGGATGCAGATTTCCCGGCGCATCCCGGTCTAATTTTTATACGCCGCATTCCAGCAAGTTTCCATGACTCCGCCTGACTGCTGTAATTTTTCCAACCCTGGCTCAGCCCCTAAGATTACGTATACTTTCTGAATAGGCTCGGGGCGTAAGTAAAGGAGTTTGTGCGTTGAAGCTGATTGTCGTCCTCTCCAGGACATCCCCGCGCCGGGGAACTGCGGCCCTTCTCGTCCTGTTCTTCGGCCTATGTTCTCTGGCTGCCATCCCACTGCTTGGACAACTGTCTACTCCGGACCATCTGGCAGAGCCGGGCTTCTGGCCTACGCAGCCGGGCCAATCCCGGAGTGAGTATGTGGGTTCTGGGGCGTGTGCTTCATGTCATGCTGCGAAAGCGGCTTCGCAGAAAAACACGCCAATGGCCCAAAATGCAATGCACGCCGACGACTCCGAGATTCTTCACTCCCATCCTGAACTGAGATTCGCAATTGGACCCTTTCACTATGAAATCAAGACTGACGCAAAGCACAGCGTCTATACGGTCGCGAATGGAAACCAGACGCTGACGGCAAACCTGCTCTGGGCATTTGGCGTTGGCCGCGCGGGCCAGTCTTATCTCTTCAAGCGAGAGGACGGAAAATTCTACGAGGCGCGAGTTACCTACTTCGACACTCTAAAGACAATTGGCTTTACTCCCGCCCGGGCCTTGACTTCCCCGAAGAGCATTGAAGAGGCTATGTTCCGCCCAGTTGGCTCCGCGGAGATCGCTCGCTGCTTCGGCTGTCATACGACTGCGTCGACCATCGGAGAACGGTTTGACGAAGAGAAATTGATGCCAGGCGTAACCTGCGAGGCCTGTCACGGCTCCGGATCAAAGCATGTGGCTTCAGCCCAGACTCTTTTGCTCGCTGGAATGAATGACGATCCGGGGGCCATCTTTAACCCTGCCGCCCTCAACCCTGCGGATTCCGTTGACTTCTGCGGCGCGTGTCATAGCACATGGTGGGATGTAAAACTCTCCGGAGTGAAGGGCGTTTCCACCACCAGGTCCCAGCCCTATCGTCTTGAAGGCAGCAAATGTTGGGGAAAAGGCGATGCTCGACTCACTTGCATGGCGTGCCATGATCCGCATAAGCCACTGCAAACGGATGCCTCGGCTTACGACGGAGTCTGTTCCAGTTGTCACGTCAAAACCGGCGAGAAGAAGACCGTAGATCATCCCGGCGGACCTTGCCCGACGAACACAAAGAATTGCGTCTCCTGCCATATGGAGAAAGTGTACGTGCCCGAGATGCATTACAAATTCACTGACCATCGCATCCGAATCGTCCATGCGAACGAGACTTTTCCCGAATGACGGCAGTGCAACCCAGCCGGGACGTAATAATTGGAAGCTAAGTTTGACGGCAAAGGATATCCTATGCGAAATGAAGCTACCGTCCGGCAAAGCACGCGATTCCCGCGGACAGGAGCGTTTCGTTATCAGGAAATCAACAGGGTTGCCGATGCGGGTAAGGGAGGTAGAAATGAAAACGAAATTGTTCTTTTCCGTGTGCTTTTTCCTAATATTCCCGGTTCATGTGATGGCGCAGAGCGGCAGCGGCAACACGCCAGAAGCCACTTCCGACAATGGTAAGTCCGCGAAGTGGGACAATCTCTCCCGCCAGGGACGCAGCGGGGATTTTCTGCTTGGCAAGGTGATGATCGCCGGGGGATCGCTTCCATGGGATCCCGTTCCCGTTACCGTCACGTGCGGCGGAAAGATCAGCTATACAACCAATGCAGATCCCAAAGGCGGCTTTGAGATCGCTGCCGTGGAGACCTCCGCGACCAAGCTGGGCGCCGGGGGTACGACTGCAAGGCCGTCCTCGTCATTCGTAGGTTGCAGCGTCGAAGCCGCTTTGCCCGGATTCACTTCCAGCGTCCTCACCATCGCGAACCGCAACATTCTCGATGATACGGATATTGGTACCGTGAAGCTGATTAGAGAGCAGGGATCTGGCGGGGCAGCCGTGAGCAGCACGACGGACTCGGCCCCCAAGGACGCCGCGAAAGCATTTGAGAAAGCCCGCAGCGAATGGCTGGAGCAAAAACCGGACCAGGCACAACGCGATCTACAGAAGGCTGTTCATCTATACCCGCAATTCGCGGAAGCATGGTATCAACTCGGCAAGATCCAGGAGGCATCCAGCCAGCAGGACGCCGCTATCTCCTTCTCCAAGGCAGCTGCGGCGGACCCGAAATTCATTCTTCCCTACGGGCCCCTTGTTGTATTCGCGGCCCAGGCAGCGAAGTGGCAGGAAGTTGCCGATGACACTGCCCACGAGCTGGAACTAAGCCCGCGCGGAACATCGCAAGTCTGGTATTACAATGCGCTGGGAAATTACAAACTGAATAAGAAAGACGTCGCCGAAGCCAGCGCCGTCAAAGCGCTCTCCATGGACCCCCTGCACAAGCAGCCAAACACTGAGCAACTGCTCGCCGTGATTCTCGCCGACAAACACGACTTTGCCGGAGCGCTTGCGCATTTGCGTAACTGCTTAACGTATTTGCCGAGCGGACCGAACGCCGACATTGTGAAACAGCAAGTCGCGCAGCTTGAAAAAATGGTTCCCGCGGGCAACTAGAGAGGCAGATCATGTTAGGAACGACCGGCAGATGACGTCGCGGGGCCACGTCTCAATCCCAAGTACGACCATGCCAAGGTGCATAATCTCTCGATTCCGACCTGTCGTGTTCAGCGGGCCGGAACCGCTGGCGACGATCGCATTCTTGCCACACACTTCGCGTTCGATTATCCATTCGCCAACAGCAAGAAGAGATGGAACTGATGCTAGCGTTTCTGTCGACTGCATTTGTCGTTTTCCTATTTTCCTCTCTGCCGCCGCACAAACTGTGATCTCCTCCAGTGACCGCATCCTACATTTCCGGGCAAATCGCCTCCACGAACTGCGCTCGAGGGCGACGTAGGGCCGCGCGTTAAGGCAAAATGTATAGAGCAGCCTTTGGCCCGGCACTTCGATGCTCCGCGACAAGAACCTTATCCCGCTTTCCCGCCAACACCAACACGCACTCGCGCTATGCGTGCGGATCGACCGGGCGTCCCCGATCCCTGCAGGCGACCTCCCGGCGTGGCAATCCGAACTGGCACAGATATTCCAATCGGAGATCGCCATTCACTTCGTCGCGGAAGAAAATGTGCTCTTTCCCGAGGCAGAGATGTTCAAACAACTTTCGACCCTGACCGAAGAGCTGCGCGCAGATCATGCCTTGCTTCGCGAGCAATTCAATTATGCAATTTCTGGAAGTCTCGCCGCTGGTGAAATGAAGGTCCTCGCGACGCGGCTCTCCACGCATATCCGTAAGGAAGAGCGTCAATTGTTCGAACGAATGCAGGAGTTGATGAACGCCGAAGAACTCAGCGCACTGGGAAAGAAGCTGGAAATCGCACTCAAGGATGCCGCACAATTCTGCGCTCTGCATCCGCCCGCGTCGCAAAGCAGCCCTTAACCTCAGCGTGCAAGCGGAACGAGTCCATGGAACTCTCGAAATGCCCGCGCCGCCTCGCGGCCCATGTATCGCTCCAACACCCCAGGCTCCGTCTGTCGCAAATCCACGACGACCAATCCATCGAGAACGTTTGAGAACTTTCGGTCCACGTTGAAGCCGATCATCTTCCCGCCGATCTTCGCGTACTGGCGCAGCAGAATCGGCAGGCCCTTACCGTCGGCCTCCACATCGGCGATGGGCTCCGACAGTTCATCCAGATCGCGCAGCGCATGGCACAAACTGCGGCAGTCCCATCGCCGCAACAGATTCGATCGGAACGGATGCCGCGGTTCCACCAGTCCCGCCAGATCGTCCACCTGCATACGCTCTTCGAAAAACCGGTAGATCATCTCGCGTGACGCTTCGTTGTAATCGTTGCTGACACTCACAGCGCCGAAGAGCACCGGAGTCTGCGGACGCGTCGCCACCAGTTGCGCAATTCCCTTCCACAACAGGAGCAGCGGAGCATACTGCCGCTGATATTCCGGCCGCACGAACGACCGCCCCAATTCCAGGGCGGGTCCGAGCTTCTCGAAGATCCGCGCCTCGTAACGAAAAAGCGTGCTCGTATAAAGTCCGCCGGTGCCGCGCTCGCGCAGAATTTCAGCCGTATCTCCTGCCCGGTATGCTCCGACCAGTTCCCGCTTCCCCTTGTTCCACAGCAGAACGTGCGAGTAGTAACCGTCGAACGAATCGAGATCGCGGCCCTTGCCCGTTCCTTCGCCGGCGGCGCGGAAGGTCAACTCGCGGAGCCGCCCCACCTCGAGCAGCAGTTGCGGAATCTCGCGCGCCGCGGCCACGTAAACTGCCAGGTCTCCATTGCGCGCAAGGCAGCGCTGCTTCGGCAGAGCGTCAATCTCTGATGCCAGATAATCTGCATTCAACGGCTCGGCCAACGGCTCCTGAAACTTCGCAGCTATCTTCGTCCGCAGCGCGACAGGCCACGGCGTCTCCGTCTTGCTGCGCCGCGCCAGCAAGTACGTTCGCGAACGTAGATATTTCGTCGCCTCGCGATGATCGCCAACGGCCCCGAGAGCTTCCGCCGAAACCGGACTTCCCACGCGCACTTCTACGGTCCTGTTCTTCTGCTGTAAGAATTCATGCAACAGAAACGCCGAGCGCAATCTCGCGTGCACCATGCCGAGCACCTGAAATCCCACACTGTTGTGTCCGCAGAAATAGACGGGAAGCGCCGTCGCTTCCGTGCGTCGAATCAGGCGCGCCGCCGCGTGGTTCCACTCCGAATCCATCACCTGCGCTGCGGGCATCTGCCAGTGCGAAACTTCTCCGGCCGGAAAAAATCCCAGCATTCCTCCGGACTGCAACCACTGCAAGGCCTCGCGCAGGGCCCTCTGGTTGGTTTCGACTGACCGCTTTGTCTGAAAGGGATCGACAAAGATGCAATGCCGCTGCAATTCCGGCACATCGCCGAGCAGCGAGTTCGTGAGCACCTTTACGTCCGGCCGCACTCGCGTAAGCAGCACGGCAAGCGCGGCGCCGTCGAGCAACCCATAGGGATGATTCGCCACGACAACGGCCGGGCCGCTCTCCGGAATGCGTGCCTGATCATCCGGGCTGACACGCAACTCCACGCGCATCGCCGAAAGCAGGTTTTCGAGATGAAATCCGCTCGAAAGCTCCTGCACACGCCGGTAAAGATCACGCGCTTTGCCGACGGGCGCCAGTTTGCCGGAAAATCCCGGAAATTCCGCGATGCGCGACAAAACCGCGTCACGCACTGAACCTCTCTGCGAATGCACGGATGGCATTCTCTACCGATATCGCAGCATCATTTCGCAGGGATGAAGCGTAAGTTAAAAGCTGATGAAACGAATGTGATGAGGAAGCGGAAGAGTAACCAGCGGTAACCTCTACGTTTGTAATCGAATCGCAGCCGCAAGGCGGCGATGGAATGTCCAGCCGGGCAGGACAGAAACGAGGATGAACCAGCCCCGAAGGGGACGAAAGAAAAAACCTACGCAAAAAAAGATTCTGAACTCGTCGCTCTGCCATCTTCGGCTTTCGGCAACCGGTCGCTCAACTCCGCCAGCAGCGCCAATTTCGACACAATGTCGCCCGAAAGTCGACTCTCGTCAAACCGCCAGCGCCAATTTCCTCCATGCAGGCTTGGTGTATTCATCCGCGCCTCGCTGCCCAGGCCAAGCACATCCTGCAATGGGATGATGCTCAAACTCGCCGGAGAACACATCGCCGCCCGGATAAATGCCCACGAAATCCCGTTGTCGCTGCGGCCCAGGTACGCTTCGGCATTACGCCGTTCGTGATCGGCCGCGCCCGACTTCCACCAGCCCGCGACCGTGTCATTGTCATGGGTTCCCGTATAGATGACCTTGCCTTCCGAGCGATGCGGCAGATACATGTGCGCGCCCTCGTCCCCGAATCCAAATTGCAGAACCGACATCCCTGGAATCTGCAACCGCTCGCGGAGCGCATGAACTTCTGGCGTGATATAGCCCAGGTCTTCCGCAAAAAACGGCAACCCGCCGAGCGCCTCGCGCAATTTCATAAACAGATCATCCCGCGGACCATCCACCCATCGGCCATTCACGGCCGTATCGTCGGCCGCCGGAATCTCCCAGAACTGATCGAATCCTCGGAAATGATCGAGCCGGATGTAGTCGCAATTCTGTGTCGCCCAGCGCATGCGCTGAATCCACCACTGGTAGCCCCGGCCCTTCATCACATCCCAGCGGTAAAGCGGATTCCCCCAGCGCTGCCCGGTCTTACTGAAAAAATCCGGAGGGACCCCCGCCACCACCTCGGGCTTAAGGACTTTATCGAGTCGAAACAACTCTGGATGAACCCACACGTCGGCACTGTCGTGATTCACAAAGATCGCGACATCACCGACCACGCGTATCGCCAGCTGCGCGCAATGACTCCGTAGCGCCCGCCACTGCTCATAAAACGCAAATTGCAACGCGCTGCGGATTCGAATATCGTCCGCCAACTCTTGGCGCGCCTTCTCTAACCCGCCCGGATCGCGATGCGCGAACTCTTCAGGCCATTCGTTCCATGGCGCAAGCTTGTGCCGGGCGCGCAGCGCATCGAACAAGACGAACTCATCGAGCCACCAGGCATTTTCGGCGCAGAATGATTCGAACACGCGTTGAGCCTCTGCCGAGCCCGATCGCAGAAAATTCCGTCCGGCCTCAAACAGCAGCGGCATCTTATGCGCAAACACCTGGTCGTACTCAACCGGCGCAGATCCCGCCGCTAGCCCTTTGATTTTGGAGGGATCGGCCGAACCTCGCCCAAACCAGCCGCGCTCGGCCAGCCGCTCCAGGCTGATCAGCAAAGGATTGCCGGCGAACGCCGACGTTGCAGAGTAAGGAGAATTTCCGTAGCCCAACGGCCCGAGCGGCAACACCTGCCACACGCCCAAGCGAGCCGATGCTAGGAAGTCTACAAAGCGGTACGCCGCAGGGCCAAAGTCGCCGATGCCGCCGCGTGAAGGAAAAGATGTGGGATGCAGCAGAATGCCTGCGGCGCGTTGAAGAGAAGACATGTAACCGCCGTTACATTCCCGTCTCAGTGCCGCTCTTGCTGAGGGTCTTCAGTTCGTCCTCGTTCTTCCTGATCTTGCCAGCCTTGGTCATCTGGTCGATCAGGTTCGAGACGAACAGACTGAATCGCTCCTGCTGCTTCACCTGCAACAGCGAATCGCGAATCTGGTCGCGCTTGGCAGCGTAGTCCGCTTCTGAAGGCGGCCGGCTTTCGAGCAACTGCAACACGCTTGCGGTCGCGCCTTCGTTGATCGGACCACTGATTTCGCCCGGCTTCATCGTGAACGCCACCGACGCTTGCCCTGACATCGATCCGACGTCTGGTACCTGCCCATCTGGCAGGACGAGGTCGCTCGTTTTGACCGTCGCGCCGAGTTCTTTCGCGGCTTTCTTCAGATCGTGCTCGGCCTTGGCTCGGTCGGAAAGCTCCTGCACCTTCTGCGACAGCAATACGCTCGAGCGCTCGTTCTGAAACTCCGATTCCACGCGGCTGCGGATTTCCTCAAACGACGGAGTGGAGGCCGGCTTGATCGCCACCAACTGGAACACCGCAATTCCCTGCGTCGCCGGCGCGGCATCCGGAGGAGACTTCTCTTGCGCGTTGAACACGGCGTCAATGAACTGCGGCGCGGGCCCGAGTCCTGGCAGCATGTCTTTGCGCGAGAAAAAGTCCGAGGTTATCAGCGGAATGCCCATCGCCGACGCGGCTGCGTCCAAACCTTTAGTCTTCGACTGGGCCAGCAAATCTTCCGCTTCCTTCTGCGCCAACTGCTGCGCTTTCTGGTGTTTGAGCGCGGGCTCGATCTGGTCTTTCACTTCGTCGAGCGGCTTGACGTGCGCATCCTGCTTGTCGTCGAGCCGGATGATGTGGAAACCGTCTGTGCTCTTCACCACATCGCTGATCTGTCCCTTGGCCAAAGCGTTCGCGGCCTTCTCGAACTCAGGCGTCATCTGGCCTTTGCCGATCCATCCCAGCGATCCGCCAACATTCGCGCTGCCCGAGTCTTCCGAATACTTCTTCGCAACATCTTCAAACTTCGCGCCGCCCTTGATTTGCTTCAAGAGATCTTCGGCGCGATGCTGCGCCTCGGTGACCTTCTTGTCGTCCACTTTCCCGTCGTCGCCGGTAAGCGGCATTTTGATCCAGATATGACTTACTTTGATCTGCTCAGGTACGCGGTATGAATCGCGATTCTGGTCGTAATACCGCCGCAGATCGTCTTGCGTGACCTGTACAGTGGCTTCTTCTTTGTTGGTATCGATCACCGCGTACTTGACTTTGCGCTTTTCCGGAATCGAGTTCGCGTAGCTCTGCTTGTGGCTTTCGTAAAAAGCCTTAAGCTCGGCGTCCGTCGGATGCAGGCCCTTTTTGATGTCGTCCTGCTTCAGCACCGCGTAGTCGAACTTCACCTTCGTATTCTGTTTCACGAACTCGTCGTGAATTTCCGACTCGCTGACGCTTGCGCTTCCGGTCACCAGCGCCTGCAACTTAGAAAGGACGATGTCTTTGCCAACCGCATCCTCAAACTTGGCCGGAGTCAGGTTCGCGCGCGCCAGTGTGTCCTCATATTCCTGCTGTCCGATGAAATTCCCTCCGGGGAAGAAGGTTGCCGCATAGCGTCCGTGCTGCAGATCGTCCCGCACTTCGTCAGGAGTTACCCGCAGCCCCATGCGCCCAGCTTCGTCGATTAATGCCTGCCGCGAGATCAATTGGTCAGCCGCCTGCGGGATCGCCTGCGAAATCAGGAATGGCATGATCCGATTCGCCATCTCGCCGTACCGCTGCGCCTGTTGCGCCGCCATCTGGCGCGCGGTCTCGCGCACGTCATCGGCGGTAATCTCGTTGCCAGCCACCTGCGCTACAACGCCCTGCTTGGTCCCGCCAAAGTTGTAGCTGGAATTGTTGCCCTGCGGCACGAGGTACCACACCATCGAGATGGTTATCACAACTAAAATCGCGCCTAAGACATACTTCTTGATGGGGCCAGGGGTCTGCAAAAATCGAATCATGAGATGATCACTCCGGAAGAAGAAACCGAATTATTGATTATAAACCACCTAGGCGTATGCTCGGCTTTCTCCAGCGATGTCATGTTGAGCGGCGTCGAAGCCGGCGTGAGGGACCGCAAGCCGGCGGATAGAATCTGTGCTGTTCGGGAGATCACGGACGTATCGTAGTCGCTGATCTAAACTGCATCCATGCTGGCAGCTCTCGTAGGGTCCCTACCCGGCGTACCGCCGGCTTCAGGATGACATCGAGTTATCAATCAAAGTCCGCTATTGAAACGAATTAATAGAAGTGTTATCCATTCTGCGGGAGAATTTCGCCATCAGCCTTTATTCTCATCACGCAACGCGTCCCCAAGGAGCATCATGATCCGAACCCAGCGTTTGGCGGTAACGGCTTTTCTTCCGGTTCTCGTTCTTTCTTCTTTCCTTCTCGCGCAAGAAAAATCTCCGTCAAAGCCGCCGCACAAGGCCGCGTCCGCCATCGAAAACGAGCTCGCTCTCCGCGAAGGCTGGACGCTCCAGACCTCCGCCAAGGTCGAGGCCAGAGGCGAAGTCATCTCCACCCCGCAGTTCGCTCCTAAGGGCTGGCATGAAGTCACAGTGCCGACAACGGTAGTCGCCGCCCTGGTGAAAGACAAAACACTGGCCGAGCCGTTCTCTGGTATGAACCTGCGCAACTACCCGGGGATGAACTACCCCATCGGCGCGAACTTCTCCAACATCGCGATGGCAGCCGACAGCCCCTACGCCGTTTCGTGGTGGTATCGCAAGACGTTCACCATCCCAGCCTCCGACAAAGGCAAGACGCTCTGGCTGAATTTCAAGGGCATCAACTACCGCGCCAACATTTTTCTCAACGGCAAGCAGATCGCCACCGACAGCGATATCGCCGGAGCCTGGCGCACTTACGAACTCAACATCACTGCCGCCGCAAAGCCGGGCGCGGAAAACGTTCTCGCCGTGCAGGCCTTCTCGCCGAGCGAACATGATCTGGCCATCACCTTCGTTGACTGGAATCCCGCTCCTCCCGACAAGAACATGGGACTGTGGCGCGAAGTCTATGTCACCACCAGTGGCCCAGTGGCTTTGCGCTATCCGACCGTGGTGTCGAAGGTAAGTTCTCCAGCCAACGACAGCGCGCAGCTCACGGTTACCGCGCAAGTAAAGAACGGGACCGGCGAGGCTGTGAAAGGCAAGCTCAAAGGGCAGATCGAAAACATCACCTTCGAGCAGGACGTGGAACTCGGCCCCAACGAAGCCAAAGACGTAACCTTCACGCCTGACAAATTTCCTCAACTCGTCTTCACCGCTCCACGCCTGTGGTGGCCCAAACAGATGGGTAAACCGAATCTCTATCCGCTAAAGATGGAATTTGAAGCCAACGGCGCGATAAGCGATTCTTCACACTCGGAATTCGGCATCCGCGAGATCACCAGCGAACTCAACTCCATCGGCGGACGTGCTTTCCACATCAACGGCAAGAACATTCTCATCCGCGGCGGTGGATGGACTCCCGATATGATGCTGCGCGAAAACTCGCAGCGCCTGCACGACGAATTTAAGTACGTCGAAGACATGGGCCTGAACACGGTGCGGCTCGAAGGCAAGCTCGAAGTGCCTGAGTTCTTCGACATCGCCGACCACAAAGGCATTCTCGTCATGGCCGGATGGTGCTGCTGCGATTTCTGGGAGCGCTGGCCGAGGTGGCAGCCGAAAGATTTTGAAATCGCCAAGCAGTCGCTGCGCGACCAGATCTACCGCCTGCGCAGCCATCCCGCGCTCGTAATGTGGCTGAATGGCAGCGACAATCCGCCGCCGCCGGATGTCGAACAGATGTATCTCGATGTTGAAAAAGATTTGCTCTGGCCGAATCCGACGGTCTCATCGGCAACTGGAAAAAAGACCAGCGTCACCGGCGACAGCGGCGTCAAGATGAGCGGCCCCTACGAATACGTCGCGCCCGGCTACTGGACGATCGACACGCCCGAAGGGCAACCCGGCCGCAAGCTCTGCAACCCCGGCGGCTGCGGTGGTGCATACCGGTTCAACACCGAAACCAGCATGGGCCCAGCTGTGCCACCGGTCGAAAGCATCCGCGCGATGGTCGGCAAAGATCACATGTGGCCGATCGACGACACCTGG
>DATAUY010000085.1:0-2971 GCA_036268025.1 Candidatus Sulfotelmatobacter sp.
CGCATGCGGCCGGCAGCGCATCCGCAGACCGAGTTCACCACGACCATCGTCGCGCCTGGGGACTTGACCGCCTGATCCACGGCGTCGGCAGTCGTGAGTTCCTTGACTCCCAGGCTCGTGAGTTCTTCGCGCATGGGCACACAAATAATTTCGGGGTACGTCGGCATTGGTTTGACTCCTCTCAAACATTTTACCTTGCTTTGCCGTGAGAAGTGGCGAACGCTGCAGGATGTATATTGGCATCACTTGTGGTCCTACAAGAAAACATTCCGCTCGCGGCGCTGACCACATTCCAGATCGGAGGGCCGGCTCGCTTCTTCGTGGAGGCGGCGACGGCGGCAGATGTGCAGGAAGCGGTCGCTTTTGCGCACACACGAGACCTTCCATTATTTGTGCTCGGCGGCGGAAGCAATCTTGTTATCTCCGATTCCGGATGGCCGGGCCTGGTCCTCAAGATCGTCATGGGAGGAATCGAGCAGCGCCCGGGAAGTCATGACGGGAAAGCTTTGTTCGACGTCGGCGCAGGCGAATCATGGGACAGCTTCGTTACCCGCGCAGTCGCGACGGAATGCGCAGGGGTCGAATGCCTGAGCGGCATCCCCGGCAGCGTCGGCGGTACGCCCGTGCAGAACGTCGGAGCCTATGGTCAGGAAGTATCGGAAACGATTGAATCGGTCGAGGTCTTTGACCTGAAAGACAATCAGGTTCGGGAACTATGCGGCGAAGCGTGCGGATTTTCGTATCGCTCGAGCATTTTCAATACCAGCGAGCGCGGACGCTTCATCATTCTGCATGTGACCTACGCGCTGACTCCTCGCGGCAAGCCTCACATTGAATACGCCGACCTGACGCGGCATTTCGTCGGGCGCAACACTCCGACATTGGCCGAGACGC
Organism: Candidatus Sulfotelmatobacter sp.; assembly: GCA_036268025.1. Lineage (GTDB taxonomy): Bacteria > Acidobacteriota > Terriglobia > Terriglobales > Acidobacteriaceae > Sulfotelmatobacter. The sequence goes on from DATAUY010000085.1 coordinate 895, forward strand.
GCGAAGCCGTGCGCCAGATTCGCGCGCTGAAGGGCATGCTGATTGTTCCGGGCGATCCCGACTGCCGAAGCGCGGGATCATTTTTCAAGAACCCCGTGCTAAATGAAGAGCAGCACGAAGACTTGCGTAGGCGCGCCGAGGCGAAGGGGCTTTCAGTTCCGAGCTATCCGGCGCTGGAAAAAAGCAGGAAAGTTTCCGCGGCCTGGCTGGTCGAGAACTCCGGCTTCGCCCGCGGCTACACCCTCGGCCGCGTTGGCATTTCCAGCAAGCATGCTTTGGCAATCGTAAATCGTGGTGGCGCGACAGCAACAGACGTCGTGGCGCTGAAAGACCAGATTCAGCAACGCGTCAAGGAAATGTGGGGCGTGCGGCTCGAGCCCGAGCCGATCCTGGTCAGATTCCCATGAAGACTCTCGTAGAGACGCAGGCTGCTACGTCTCTGCCGGCAGCACCGGTGGTCCCCAAGATTCACGGCACGGAGCCGCGGAGAAAAACGAATTGTCGAATGGCCTGAGCCGTCCATGTTCGTACAAGCAAGATACATCGATCAAGAATTCGCTTTCTCTGTGACTCTGTGCCTCCAGGGTGATAAGTCTTAGGAGCAAAGCGCCGCCCCAGGCCCGCGATCTGCGTCATGCGTGTGATCCCATCGAGGAGATGTCGCGTGGCCCGGCGCCGGCGGCGCTTTCTTTGCTATCGGCAAGTCTTGCCGACCGCTTGAATATCTCCAGAAACATCTCGCGGGTGAGCTTGCCGGTCTGCGTGTTCTGGTTCGACGGATGGTACGACGCGAGCAGAATCTTGCCCTCGGGCATTTGATAGCTTGCGCCGTGGCGGAACACGTACTCCTTTCGGCTCGTGACCAAGCCACGGCGCTTCAGGTAATTCAGATAGGCATCGAAGCCGATCTTGCCTAACGCGACGATCACCTTCACTCTTCCCAGGCCAGCCAACTCGCGATCGAGAAACGTCGAGCAGGCTGCGAGTTCAGTCGGCAGTGGCTTGTTGTCCGGCGGAGCGCAGCGCACGGCGGCGGTGATGTAGAGATCGATCAGTTTCAATCCGTCGTTGCGATTGACGGCCGTCGGCTGACTGGCGAATCCCGTTTCGTACAAGATGGGATACATGAAGTTGCCGCTGGCGTCTCCGGTGAATGGACGCCCGGTGCGGTTCGATCCGTGCGCTCCCGGCGCGAGTCCCATGATGAGCACGCGCGCGTTGCGATCTCCGAATCCCGGAACAGGCTTGCCCCAATACTCCCAGTCGAGATACGCGCGGCGCTTTACGCGCGCGACTTCCTCGCGATACTTGACCAGCCGCGGGCAGCGCGTGCAGGAAACGACATCACGGTTGAGCACAGTGAGCCAGGACACTGCACCATTAGACCATATCCCCCTCCCCTGTTTTTTGGGGTATCGAATCTGGCAAATTATTGAATCTAAGCCGTTTAAGCGGCCACTACACCCCCCATCGGTGCCGCAAAATATTGTCAAGAATGAGTTACAGGCAAAATCTTTCGGAATAAGGAGTTAGTAAGCCCGGTTTTTCGAATCGGACGATGAGTGCATTTCCGAAAGAGTTTGCGGTGCGAATGCGCACGATGTCCATGGTGCGCTTTGGTGGCGAGGGTAAAGGTTGGATGTCACATCGGAGCAGGTTTTTAGCTGTGGAAAATGTAATATCACGAGCTACTGCCAAAACAAATATGTACCGCCAGAAGAACTGTGAACGGTCCCGTCCGTTCCGCGCATTTAAAGGATGACGTCGAAAAATCGACACGCCGAATCTCTATTCAGGTATCAGATAAACGCCGGGAATTCTTCCATCCAAAGTCGCAAGCGAAGCGTCGTTTGCGCTGGCTAGCTTAACCAGATGGCCGTCTGTGAGCTGCTTTGGGGCTTTGACCCAGGCTGGAAGCTGCGAAACATCATGGTCGTCTGACAGGAAAGTGAACTCAAAGACCCCAGCTCTCTTCATGCCCAACAATAAAGCACGGGCCTGTGCGACCGACAATCCATAAGCAGGCGCTTGCGCGAGCACGCGTACAAATCCCAACTCTGTGATTGCGCAGGTTGCT
>DATAUY010000086.1:0-50301 GCA_036268025.1 Candidatus Sulfotelmatobacter sp.
TGTTTCGCTGATGGTGCAGATGGTCTGGACCTGCGTGCTCTGCATCTCCGGCAGCTACGGGCAGCTTCTCGACTACATCATTTTCGCCGTGCTCGTGTTCTACATTCTGACGATCGTCGGCCTGTTCGTGCTTCGCCGGACTCGCCCGGACGCGCTCCGGCCCTATAAAGCAGTTGGTTATCCGGTGCTGCCAATCGTTTATATTGTGATGGCTTTATTCATCGATGTCGTACTATTGCGCTACAAACCGCAGTTCACGTGGCCGGGATTGATCGTGGTGTTGCTGGGAATTCCGGTCTATTACGCGTGGTCGCATAGCGCAAAGCGCAAGATGGGCACGGCCTGACGCCGCGACCGCCAAGGAGAACCAGGGGATGTCAAAACTGTTTGCTACCAAACCGCTGAACACTCTGATGGCGGAAGCACAGGAGACGGGCGAGCACAGCCTGAAGCGTGCTCTTGGACCGATCAACCTGCTGACGCTTGGAATCGGGGCGGTCATCGGCGCCGGAATTTTTGTTATCACCGGGCAGGCAGCAGCCCAATTCGCGGGACCGGCGATTTTATTCTCGTTCATCCTGGCGGGCATTGCGTGCGCGTTCGCGGGCCTGTGTTATGCGGAATTTGCTTCCATGATTCCGATTGCCGGCAGCGCCTACACATATTCGTACGCCACACTGGGAGAACTGGTTGCCTGGATCATCGGATGGGACCTGATTCTCGAGTACGCCTTCGGCGCCGCCACCGTCGCCGTGGGCTGGAGCGGGCACTTGCGCGCGTTCCTGAAGGACATTGGCATGGGCCTTCCTCCGGTGCCGCATTCCGATTTCATGCTCTTCGGCCGCCACCTTCATTTGAACTACGATTACATTGGCTTTCTGATTATTACCGCCATCACTGCGATCCTCGTGATCGGCATCAAGGAATCGGCGAACTTCACGACCGCAATTGTGATCCTCAAAGTTGCGGTGGTATGCGTCTTTATTGCACTCGCAAGCGCATTTCTTTTCAAGCATAATTGGCAGCCGAACCACTGGCATCCCTTCATTCCACCTAACACCGGCGAAAGCGGTCACTTCGGCTGGTCGGGTGTTTTGCGCGGAGCTGGAGTTGTCTTCTTCGCGTACATTGGCTTCGACGCGGTGTCGACCGCTGCGCAGGAGGCGAAGAATCCCAAGAGAGACATGCCATTCGGCATCCTCGGGTCACTGGTCATCTGCACGATTCTTTACATCCTCGTTTCCGGATTGCTCACTCGCCTGGTGCCATATACCGAACTGAACGTTCCCGACCCGGTTGTCGTGGGAATCCGCGTGACCGGACAACAGTGGGCGACATTTCTGGTTGAACTTGGGGCCATTGCCGGCCTCGCGACCGTAATGCTGGTGATGTTGCTGGGACAATCCCGCGTCTTCTATTCGATGTCGCGTGATGGTCTCCTGTGGCCGTGGGCAAGCAAGATTCATCCGCGCTTCCGGACTCCCTATCTAAGTTCAATCGTGGTGGGGCTGTTCGTTGCAATACTGGCCACGCTCGTACCTCTCAATATTTTGGACGAAATGACCAGCGTGGGGACGCTGCTGGCGTTTGTGCTGGTAAGCGCAGGAGTTTGGGTCATGCGCAGGACGCATCCGGAATTGAATCGTCCATTCAGGACGCCGTTGGTTCCGTTGGTGCCGATTCTTGCGATTCTGTTTTCCACGGTGCTGATCATCGGCTTGTCGCCGATGACGCAACTGCGGTTGGTTGTATGGCTAATAATCGGCCTGGGAATTTATTTCGGCTATGGCCGCAAGCACAGCAAAGTACAGCATGCGATCTCGAAGGGGACGGCAACAGAACCCACGCGCTCGATGGCGGACTGATCCAAAGAGAAGTTGAATGGCCCTCCGCATTTTGCGGAGGGCTGTTTTGTTTTATAGTCGGAAGGGTCGTTCATCATCAGCCGTCGGGCGTTGGTCGTTGGTTTTTTATCGTCAGTCATGCATTCTGGAAGTAGTGGCCGCCGACCAGGGACTAACGAGCATCGACTAACGACCAGCGACTAAGGACTAACGACGCGCCATGAGCGCATGAGAATCCCACTTCCATGAAAATTGTTTCCGCCGCCGAAATGAGAGAGATCGACCGCACCACCAGCCAGCGGTTTGGCGTGGCGTCTCTCACATTGATGGAGAACGCCGGGACTGCCGTGGCTGAACATGTGCTTTCTGAGCACCAGGGTGCGGCCAAGATTGTCGTTTTCTGCGGCAAGGGCAACAACGGTGGCGATGGATTGGTCGCCGCGCGCAAACTGCACGAGCAGGGCAAGAAGATCGACGTCATTCTGCTGGCTGATTCGGCTGAATTGCATGGCGATGCCGGCGCCATGTATGCGCGGTTGCCAATTGCCGCGACGGTTGTCCGCTCGAGCGCCGAATTGAAGAGCCTGCAACAGAGTCTCGATTCGGATTTGTGCCTCGACGCAATTCTGGGAACTGGATTCAGGCCGCCAGTAACGGCGCTCTACGCCGACGCGATTCAATTCATGAATGCGAGCCGGGCTCCAGTGGTCGCGGTCGATATTCCGTCCGGCGCAGACGCGGATGCAACGATGCCGCAGCAGGGAATCATTGCGCGCGCTGATTCAATTGTGACCTTTACCGCGGCGCGGCCGGCGCACATCTTCGGTCAGCTTACCTCCGGACCAACGGTCGTGGCAGATATCGGCTCTCCGGATCACGCCATCGTCTCATCGCTACAACTGAACGTGATCACAGCGCGCGATATCGCTCCATTGATCGGCCCCCGACCTGCGGATTCGAACAAAGGGAAGTACGGGCACGTGCTCGTGATCGGAGGTTCGCTCGGCAAAGCTGGAGCGGCCGCGATGGCTGGCATATCTGCGTTGCGCACGGGCGCAGGCTTGTCGACTGTCGCGACGCCGAAATCCGTTCTCGCAACAGTCGCCGGATTCCACCCGGAAATAATGACTGAGCCTTTGCCCGAAACCGATGCGGGAACGATTTCGTCGAGCGCCACCGCGCATTTGGACGAACTGGCAAAAGGCAAGACCGTACTTGCGATCGGTCCAGGAATTTCGCGTGTTCCTGAGACGTCGGAGCTCGTCCGAAACTTAGTTCGAAAGGGCGATCTGCCAATCGTGCTCGATGCTGATGGCCTCAACGCATTCGAAGGCCATACCAGTGAGCTAAGCGGCAAAGGACGGGCGCTGGTGATCACGCCGCATCCCGGAGAGATGGCGCGGCTTGCCGGATGTTCCATTGCCGACGTTCAAAAAGACCGGCTGGGAACTGCCCGCTCGTTCGCGCGCGCGCATGATCTGATCGTTGTGCTTAAGGGATATCGAACGTTGGTTGTACAGCCCGATGGAGAAGCGTGGGTGAATATGACAGGAAATCCGGGGATGTCGACCGGTGGGACTGGGGACATTCTGACAGGCATGACCGCAGCGATGGTCGCGCAGAATCCGACGAACGCTTTTCTAGCCGTTTGTGCCGCGGTTTATTTGCATGGTCTGGCGGGCGACGTCATGCGCGACAGCGTCGGCGAGCATTCGATGGTCGCTACCGATTTGCTCCGGGGACTGCCAGAAGCATTCAGCAGGACGCAGAGTGCTGCGCGTGAAAAGTTGGTTCAACTGTAATTTTTTGCGAGATGTCATCCTGAGGACGGCGAGAGCCATCCGAAGGACCGTACGACCGTATGCAGTGACGAGGCAGTCGAAGAGATCTCAACCGCAGCATGCTGCAAAGTAGTTCTCGTCTGCCGCAGCGAATCTTTCGCCTATCGTAAGGTCCCTCGCGGCGGCTTCGCCGACGCTCAGGATGACAGCGCTGTGCATGACGATCCTAGCGCTCGGCCAGTGCAATCGTCCTCTTTTCCGCCGCCGAGCGGCGGGCCGCGTCGAGAATCTCCGTCACGATTACGTTCGTATCTAGCGAGGACAGCGCATCTTCTTTCGCGCCGTCCAGAACAACGGCACGTAAATACGACAGCGAATTGTCGTAAGGTGCGTCGATCGGTTTCGCAGCGCTCTGTTGTTCGTTATCGTCAATAGACCGCCGCACGCGAATGTCATCACGCTTGACCGTGATCGCGTAGCCGCTTTGGCCATAGACTTCCATGTCTTTGCGGTCGACGGGCCAATTCCACGATGCCTGAATGATCGCCTGCGCATGCGGATAGGTCAGTACAATCGTGGCTTCGTCATCGACATGCGCGTAGATCTCAGGCTTGATCTGCTGCGTGACCGCCGTGACTGTGAGCGGACGCTGGCCGTCCATCAGCCAGGTCGCGAGATCAGCGCCATAGCAGCCGAAGTCGAAGAGGGCGCCGCCGCCATTGAGTTTAGGATCGACCAGCCAGTTCAGGAATTCTGGTTGCACATTGATTTCTTTCGGCCCCTTGTGTCCATCGTGCACGACGATTTTCCGGATGTCACCAATGGTTCCGTCGTGCGTTAGCGTGTAGGCTGCGTGATTGCTCCTATACCAGGAAGTTTCGTAGTTCACCAGCACATGAATCTTGCCCGCATGTGCTGCCTGTACGATGGCCATCGCATCGTCTGCGCTCACAGCCAGCGGCTTCTCCATCATGACGTGAATGCCATGCTTTGCGCACACCTCGACCACGCGGCGGTGGTCGAACGTATTGGTGTAAACCAGCACCGCCTGAGGATGTTCCTTCGCCAGCATCTCTTCCATGTTGGTGAAGAGAAGGGCTTGATCGAAGCCGTATTTGGCGCCTGCATCCTTGAGCAGTTGCGGATCCGGCTCGGCGATTCCAACGATGTCGATTTCAGGGCTGTGCCGCCACTGGTCGAGGAATCCGTAAACGTGGCCGTGCACAAGTCCCACAATGCCGACCTTGAGCGGAGGATGCACTTGTGGTGAAGTCTGGCCGAACGAACAAAGCGAGAGCCACGCGATGATAATGACGGTCGAGGCGATATTTCGGAACATGGTTCCTCCGGAGAGCGCCACTAAGATAGCAAATCGGTTCGCCAGAAACATCTTTCGACATCTGATGTCATTTTGAAGAGAGCTAAGGTCGCTGAGGGATCGCGCGACGAGCGAGTCTGGGCGGTATAGCGGGCGAGACTGGCACGCAGCGTGCCGCGCGCAGCGCAGGAGTCCCCGTCGCCACAGCATCGTGGCCGCCGGCAGACGTAGGGTTCCTCGCCCGGCTTCGCCATGCTGAGAATGACAGCCTCTTTGGCAGCTGCGCGTTCCGCACTGGCCGAATGGACATTTATTAAAGGGTAAACAGCCTCCTAAGTGCCTCGTAATGCGGCTTCTAGATAGGTCCAATTGCCTTGTTCAGCGCGGGAATCCGGACGAGGGGCTTCAGTAATCTATTACGCAACAGGGCATGGTGCGATAGTGCAATTGCTTATGACCCACTTCCCCCAACCGCACCCTTCGCGGCGCGCGGCCCGGGTCCAGCTAGGAGATTCCGTCCTGGCTGCGATTCGCCTCGAAGATGGCCGCCGCACCAAAGCCAAACTCCAAACAATTTCGGTGACCGGAGGCCTGTTGCGCATCGCGCAATCGCTTGGGCAAGGAGACTTCGTCGAAGTCGCCTTCCAGACACAAGCCGGCCCTGTACATGGCATGGCCGAAGTCCTCAGTCCGATGCGCAGCCTGCAAGACAGCGTGCTGCAACCGTTCCGCTTCGTGGCCATCGAGGACGACGACCATCGCCGTCTGCGAACTTCGCTCGATCATGTGGCGGATCGAAGCATGCTGGGCATAAAGTCGAGCGCGTTTTCAACGTACTAAGAAGAAACATGTGGGGACAGCCGCCTTCGGCTGTCCGTCGAGCGCAGCTCGACTTCGCCGCCGATCGATGCGTCAACTGGCGAGATTCGCTCGCTTGGACAGCCGAGGGCGGCTGTCCCTACATGTCTGCTTGGCGCTCGCTATACTTGTCGGGTGAACGAACTGCGGCGTGAAATAACGACGCACTCTGCCGAAGAAACCATCGCTTTCGGACGCACGCTCATCGAGCTGCTCACTCCGCCAAAACTGGTGCTGCTGCGCGGCGATCTCGGTGCGGGCAAGACTACGCTGGTGAAGGGAATTGCAGCATCCTTCAACGCTGCATCTGAAGAGGACGTGACCAGTCCGACGTTCACTCTGATTCACGAGTACCGCGGTCCGAGCGCGATTCTCTATCACATTGACCTTTACCGCATCGACACGCAGCGTGAACTCGACACGCTCGCGCTGGATGATCTGCGTTCGGAGAACAGCGTCCTTCTGATCGAGTGGGGAGAGAAATTCCCCAGGTTTGTTCGTGAGCGGGATGTCGAAATTGCAATCGAGCGCGAAGGCGAAAACTGCCGACGTCTAAAAATCACCGGCTAAGGCTTGTTCCCCAAAACCGTCGAACTGCGCTCGACCGGACAGCCGAGGGCGGCTGTCCCCACATAAGCTTGACCGGACAGCTACGGGCGGCTGTCCCCACACGAACCGCGGCTATTGAGTTGTCCCCTCAGCTTTCGCGAACCACTGCTCGAACCATTCCAGGGTGCGGACGTTATAGTCGCGGGCGTCGGCTGGCTTGATGAACATGTGTCCCTCGTGGGAATACACGACAAGCTGACTCGGCACTTTCATCGTATCGAGTGCGTGCCACCATTCCACCGATTGCTCCATGGGAACTTCACCGTCGCTGTCCCCGACCAGAATCAGAGTCGGCGTCTTGACGTTCTTCACGAAGTGAATCGGATCGCTCTTCGCATAGACCGCCGGATCGTCGTAGATCGATGCACCGAAGAAGGGAATCATCCACTCGTCGATGTCGTTCACGCCGTAGTAGCTGAGCCAGTCGGAAAGGCCAGCGCCCGCGACCGCGGCCGAGAAGCGATGCGTCTGCGTCTCTGCCCACATAGTCATGTATCCCCCGTAGCTGTGTCCGCGAATGCCAAGACGCTTCGCATCGATTGGGTACTCTTTCGCGATCGCATCAATCGATGCCGTGATGTCGCGATAGTCGCCGCCACCAAAATCTTTTACATTGCCTTGCGTGAACTTCTCGCCCTGTCCGTAGCTGCCGCGGGGATTCGGGCACAAAGCGAAATATCCCATCGCGGATTGCACGCCCATGGTGCGCGGGTCCCAACGCGCTCCGCACGCCGCCGACGGCCCGCCATGCACGTTGATGACGAGCGGATATTTCTTTTTCGCGTCGTAATTCGTGGGCAGCATAAGCCAGCCCTGAAGTCGCGTGGTGCCATTCATCCAGTGGAAGTTGCGCATCTCGCCCCATGCAGGTTTGATGCCGCTGTTGACACCGCTGACCTGCTTCCACTCCCCGATTGGGCCGGCCCAGATTTCGGGCGGCATACTGCCCGATTGCCGGACTACGGCTGTCACGCTTCCGTCTCGTGAAAACGACGCGCTCGGTGAAGCCGACGTACCCAGGAATTCCTCGCCCTCCCAATCGGTTTTTACGGTCCCATTCGGAATGTTGACGCTCGCGAAGCCGGATTTTCCATCGACATATTGCGTAAAAAGGATCGTTTCGTTCTTGGACCATTTCAGCGATGAAGGCGAACTGGCAATTCCTGGCGTGATGTTCTTCGCATTGCCAGGCCCGAGCGGGCGAACATAGATGTCTCCTCCGGTCACCCCCTCATCGCTCATCAGCCCTTCGATGAACGCGACATTCTTTCCGTCGGGAGAGACGCGCGGCTCCGCAATCTGCAATTTCGGAATGTAGATTTCGTGCATGGCTCCCGAATTTACGGGGATGTGATAGAGCCTGGCGACATACCAGTTCGCGTCGCCTTCACCACGGGCAGCAGTGGCGATCCAGCCCTTGCTGTCGGGCGTCCAGTCGTATTCGTAGATGTACATGTCGGCGGGAGTGAGTTGGGTCAGTGCGTTAGTACTCATATCAACGGTGGCCAGCCTCTGCTCGTAGACTTTCTCGCCGATCACGCCCGCGAGTGGAGTCATTGGCTGAAGGGGGCCTGCATTGCGCGGCATGCCTTCAATGAAGAGAAGGGCCAGCTTCGAGCCGTCAGGGGAAAACTTTGGAGTGTCGGCGAATCCTTTCAGGTCAGCGCGTTTCGTTAGATTGCTGCCATCAAAGGATGCCGTCCACAATTGCGCGATAGGAAGGTCTCCCGAGAAATCAGCTAGAAATGCCAACTGTTTCGAATCGGCTGCCCAGGCAACGCTGCGAAGCTCAAGTTTGCCTTCGACGGTGATCGAATGCGTGGAACTGTCAGCAAGTGAGGCGACAGTGAGTGCGCCATCCACGATGTAGGCGAGGTGTGCGCCATCGGGAGAAATCGCAGCCTGCTCGATGCGCTTTGCTTGCGGCATGGAATCGAAAATCGCTGCCGCGTGCGAAGAGGAAATCTGAGCGTCAGCGGAGGTTGCGAAAAATAGGAAGGCGAAAGCGCACGTGTAGAAGCTAAGAAGACTTCGGGAACTCGAGATCATGCGTGCGAGTATACAGGGGTCAGGAATGCGCGACTGAAGGTGGGTTCGCTTGCGTGCGGCCTCATGCAGCGAGCACGGAAAGGCCTCGCGACAGCCGGCGGGACGCCGGAGCTACTCGGACCACTGCTTTTCAGAACCCCATTTTTCAGAACCCCATGATGTTGTACCCGCAGTCCACGTAGATCACTTCGCCGGTGATTCCGCTGCTCGCGTCCGAGGCGAGGAAAACTCCCGTCGATCCGACTTCGGCGACTTCCACGTTACGTCCCAGTGGAGCGCGCTCCTCGTGGTTCTTTAACATTTCACCCAAGCCCGAGATGCCGCGGGCGGCGAGGGTTTTGATTGGTCCAGCGGAAATCGCATTCACGCGAATCTTCTTTTTCCCTAGTTCATACGCGAGATAACGCACCGAGCATTCGAGTCCCGCCTTTGCCACGGCCATAACGTTGTAGCGCGGAACGACTTTCTCGGACGCGTAATACGTCATGGTAACGATCGAGCCGCCATCCTCCATCAGCGGCGCCGCAGCGCGCGCGACGGCGATTAGAGAATAGACGCTGACATCAAGCGCGACGCGAAACCCCTCGCGTGTCGTGTTTACGAAATCGTTCCTCAGTTCCTCCGGCGGAGCGAATGCGACTGAGTGAACAATCGTGTGCAACTTGCCATAGCGTTCCTTCAAGTTAGCGAACAAGCTTTCGATCTCGGCATCTTTGGAGACGTCGCACATGAAGCCTTCGGCTCCGGGTAGAGACGCAATCAGGTCTTTGGCCTCCTGCTGAAGGCGCTCGTTCTGATATGTAATGGCGAGCTTCATGCCGGCGGCGTGCAATCCCTGCGCGATAGACCACGCGATCGACCGCTTGTTGGCGACTCCGAACACCACGGCATTGCGGCCCTGCAAGTCTGAAGACATGGCTGCTCCTTGGGAACGGGAAAGGATATCAGGCGGAGATTCTCTTTACCACGCAGGCGCGCAAAATCAAGATCAAACCAAGAATTAACCACAGGGTCACAGGAACACGAAGGAATTGACCTCTGTGGTCCTCTGTGACCCCTGTGGTAAAACGCCTTCCTCATTCCGCTGCGACTTTTTCGGGAATGGGTGACCCCACCGGCCAACTTGCCGCGACGAACGACAGCGCGTAAACGGAGCCCAGGATTGCGAACGCGACCACGAGGCTCACTTTGTGCGCGACTGCGCCTACTACGATTGCGAGTACGAGTTGCAGCGTGGTTCCGGCGAAGTAGAACGCGTTCTGAACGCGCCCCATCAGATGCTTCGGCACCATCTCCATCAGGCCAGTGTTCATCGCGACGCCGCCAACGCCGCGAGCCGAGCCCATCACAAAATAGGTAGCGATAGCTAGAAATAGAAATCCCGAGATCGGTGCGAACGCCATGCAGACTGCAAGCAACGCCATTGAGAATGCCAGCGCCCGGCGACCTCCGAGGCGCTCAATCAATCGCGGAGCATACAATGCGCTGACGAATGCGCCCGTGCCCCATCCGGCATTCAACCAACCATAACCCTTGGCTCCCGCGTGAAACACGCGGTCGCTTAGCGACGGCGTCACAACCACCCCTGTGATCATCGCACCAAGAAACAATGCCCACGCGATCCCGAGCAGCACCACCGGACGATGATCGCGCAGAAAATGCAAGCCCTCACGCATCTCGCGCCAAAAGCGTTCCAGCTGGCTTTCGGCGGCGACAATGTCCGCCCGCAGTTCCGAAGGATGAATCACGACGTGCCGCCCTTTTCTAACCGCGAAATAGCAGAGAAAGGAGACGACATAGGTCGAGACATCCAGCGTCAGAACGCCGCCGAGGCCGATGTGGTCGTAGATAAATCCCACAATCGCCCCGGCGATTAGAAATCCTCCCTGCACGCCCGCGAGCAAGAACGTATTCGACTGCATGAACTGGCTTTCGGGCGTGAGTTCCTGAATCAGCGCCGTGATCGTCGGCCAGAACATCCAAAACCCGGCAGCTACGAGCGTATTCATCAGATAGAGTTGCCACACCTGCACGCGGTGCCGGAACGCGAGAACGGCGACGATCACGATGATCACAGCGCGGATCGCATCCAGCCACATGACCAGCCGCCGGCGGTCTTCGCGGTCGATGAAAACACCGGTGAAGGGAAGCATCAGCATGGCCGGTATGGTTTGCAGCACGGCAAACGTGCCGAGTGCCATCTCCGAATGCGTCGCCGAGAGGATGTACCAGGCCACCGCGGCGGAGTTCATCCCGCTGCCCACCATCGAAATCAGATTGGCGGCAAAGATGAACCGTAGCGGACGTTGGCCCATGACATCGCGCATCTTTCTACTCTAGCCGACGACATGAAAATTCACCACGGAGTCACCGAGACACGGAAAAGCGGGGAAAAGCAAGAGCGGTTTGGCTGCAATTTCGTGGGGTCCTTTCGAACCATCGCGTTCTCTGTGGCTCCGTGTGTCCGTAGTGAATGAGGTCGCGCTCAACCCGAAATGCAACCCCCTTGCGTGGGAGGCCATTCGGCGCTAGGATGCCGCCTGCCGTTAAGAAGTCGGAGTCATCTCTCGCGTACGCCGGAGGGGCTATGAGACGTCACATGGGCTCGTGGTTGCTGGCTGTTCTTATCGGTTTCACAGTCCTGATTTCGCGAGCGAATGCTCAGGTCGATCGCATCGCGATCGCGGCCGGGACGGACGAAGACAAGGCGCTTCAGGCCATCACCAACGAGCAGGACAATCAAAAAAAGCTCGCGATGTACGAGGACTTTGTGCAGAAGTTTTCCGCCAATCCGCAGGCCGTGGCATACGGAGATTGGCAAATCTCTCAGACGTATCAAGCTAACGGCGACGTGACCAAGGCGCTTGATTACGGAGATAAGGCCCTTACGGCCTCTCCGCACAATTTGGACATTCTGGTATCGCAAGCGAACATCGCGCAGCAGGCCAAGAACAACCCCAAGCTCATGGACTACGTGTCGAAAGGGGGCGAGGTCTGCGCTTCCGTGGCGAAGCAGGCCAAGCCCGATGGAATGAGCGACGATGATTTCGCGCGCAAGGTCACCGAGGACAAGTCACAAGTCCAGGGCAGTTGTGATTTTTTCGAAACCATGGGCATCAACGTCATCTCCAGCGAGACCGACGCAAAGACGCGTATGGGATACATCGAGAAGTTTACGACCGGCTTTCCGGATTCCAAGTATAGCGAGACGGTTTCTAACCTTGCTCTGCAATCTCTGAGTCAACTGAAAGACAACGCGGGTCTGATGGCTTTCGGCGAAAAGATGCTGGCGGCGAACCCGAACTCGCTCCCCGCCTTGCTGCTGCTGGCCAATTACTATTCGGAAGACACGAAGCCGGGGAGTTCCGCCAAGACAATCAGCTATTGCCAGAGGGCGATCGAGGTTGCAAAGGCAGATGCTCCCGATGCCGACAAGTCACACAAACTTTCTGCTGGCGCCGCCCACAGCACCATCGGATGGGCTTATTTAAAGCAGGAAAAAACTTCTGCCGCTATTCCGGAACTCAAAGCAGCCTCCACTCTGCTGAAGGGACAGGACGACCAGCTCTATGCCCGCGCGCTCTATGGCCTGGGTTTCGCCTATGGAAAACTCAACAAACTGACCGAAGCTCGCGAAGCGTTGAGCGAGGCTGTGAAGATCCCTGGACCGTTGCAGGGAATGTCGCAGGACTTGCTGGCGAAGGTGAATGCGGCCCGCGCAAAAGGGAAATAACCAACAGGTTGTCGCCGATCTGCGAACAACGCCTAATAGTGTCATTCTGACGAGCGCAGCGAGGAGGAACCTGCTTTCCGCTGCCCCTCTATTGTTTTGGGTTGACGAGATCCTGGGAAAGGGTCTGTGCCTTCCATGCCAGGGTGCGGGCTCGTTCCGTGTCGCCCGTCGCCACCGCAGCCTTCGACTGGTCCACGAACTGATGAATTTGTGACACGGCGTCCTGTTCGGTAATGCTGAGCTGACGGGCAGACAGTTTCTTCAGATTTCCTTCAGTGGAATCCAACATTTGTGTAACATTGTTTTTCGCCTGGCTCGCCTGCCCTCCAGGAGGTCCTCCTGCCAGTTGAATGCTAGGCTCCGAGGTCCCGCCCTGCTGCACAACGATCTTCGGCGGAGGACAGTTTTTGGGAGCCGGCGGGTCGGCGGCCTGGGGGGAAGTGGCTGACGAAGCCGGACTTGAAGTTGCTCCAGTCCCGGAAGCTGAAGCCGCCTTGCACCCTTCGCTTCCTTTCTTCTTGTTTTGCGGACGCTTCGAGGGCGCCACCGCTGAGGACGTTTTCAATGGTTTCGCAGAATGATGCGAGGACTTTGTGTCTGGATCGGTCTCCGGAGTGGTTCCCTGGGGTTGCGCTTCCTGGGGACTCGCCAATTGCGCAGATGCTGCGCCAACCGCATGCGACGAGGGCGGGGAGAGAAAAACGAAGAAGAAAACCAAGGCCAGAGTCATGCAGTGATCCCAGTGGCTGAACCGACGCTCCTAAAATCTTACGCTTCAAGGCGCACAACAGCCAGCAATTCCGGGGGAGGATAGTGGGTCAGTTTGATAAGGAAGCGAGCCAAACGCGCGATTATTGTGTCGCAAGGAACGCGAAACATCGCGCGGCTCGCCCAGATCCTTCGCCGCGACAAAGAACGCTTGCTCAGGATGACAATCAAGATGACCCACTACCCGCGAGAGAGGCGACGTTCGAAATCAGGTTCGGAGAAGAGGTCTCGTTTCAAGGAGAAACGAGCTTCATATCCTGCGGTGCAACGCGGCGTAATTGTCGCCCGTTTCCGCCGGGGATTCCACCAGCGGAATCTGGAAGCGAAAAATGGTCCCAGCGCCTTCCGCTGATTCAAAATCCACTGAACCGTAATGCCACTGGAGAATCTGGTACGTCTGGGCAAGCCCGATGCCGCTGCCTTCTTTCTTGGTGGTGAAGTAAAGCTCGAAAACCTTGTCGTGCATTTCCTTGGGGATGCCGGGGCCCTGATCCTGAATTTCGGCGATCGCAATGCTGTTCTCGTTGCGGGCTGAAATCGTGAGCAGGCCTCCTTGCGCCATCGCCTGCACTCCATTGATAACAACGTTGAGGAACGCCTGCTTGATCAGGTCCACGTCGACCTTCGCCGGCAAAGCCAGCTCGGGCAAATGCTGTTGAATGGTGACGCCATGCTGCTCGGCATCGGGGGCGGCGAGCAGTGCCACGTCTTCCAGCAGGCTGCGCAGATCGATTTCCTCCAGGTGCAGGTCGCGAGGACGTGTGAAATCCACCAGCGTCTGCACCACGCGGTCCAGGCGCCTGATTTCGCTGTCAATGATGTCCATGTGGCGCAGCGTGTCGGGTTCCTGTTTGGCAAGTTTGTTTTGCAGAAGCTGCAAGTGCAGCACGATCGCATTGATCGGGTTCTTCACTTCGTGGGCGACGCCGCGGGTGAGGCGTCCGCTGGCCGAAAGGCGCCGTGACATTTCAATCTCATCGCCGATACGGCGGACAGATTCCGTGTCGCGCATGATCACCAGCGCGCCGATCTGCGAATTTTCTTCCTGCACGAAATCGAGCGAAACCTGAACATATTTGCCGCCCGAAGCCTCGAACTCCCGCTGAATGATCGGTTTCCGGCGTTCGAACCCATCGAGCAACGCGCTGCCTAGCAGCGTGTTGCGATCGAAAATTTCCTGGACCGTACGCCCAAGCAATTCTCCACGCGGACGGCCGAGAAACGATTCCACCGGAGCGCTGACCAGAACGACGCGCGTATCGCGGGCGAAAAGCATCAGGCCATCCTGCAATTTCGACATCAGCTGGTCTACGTTGTCTTTCAACGCGGAGAAGATTTCTTTGCTGTCGCGAATCTGGCGGCCAAGATTGGCAATCTTCAGGCTGACCAGGCCGTATTCGTCGTGTTGTGACTCATCGGTGTAGACCGCGGGCGCATCGCCCGCGCTAACGCTATCGAGATTGAGATTGATCTGCTTCAAAGGCCCGAGCGCGAGGTTGGAAATGCCGGCGGCGAGCAGAAGCGAAACAAAGATCACGGCAACTGAAATGTAGAGCGCTTTGATCAGCCGGGCCGCTACTTCGCTTTTCAGGAAGACTGTTTGTACACCGATGCGGATTGTGCCGAACGGTGCACCGTTCAATTCGAGGGGGTAGCTGACGTCATAGACCCGGGCCGGGCTGAACACCAGTCGGATCTGTTCGCGGAACCGCGCTCCCACCACTTGCTGAAAATCCGTGCGCTTCGGTATGGCCTTGCCCGTCAGGCTGGCATTCGTGTGCATCAATGCTTTGCCATTGGTGTCGATAATGGCGACGTCATAGATGAACCTCCAGTCGCCCGGAATGGATTGGAGCAGATTGTTCAGGCCAACGTCGGTCGGTACATAGTCGGCGAGGGCGCGGCTCACTGCCGCAGGGTCGTTTGTATCCACACTCGTGCTGCTGAAGTCCGGCACCGCGTTGCCGGCGGCATAGGCCAATTGGTGAGTCAAGCTGGTTGCGGTTTCATAAGCTCCCGCAATCCTGAGCCGAAGGATTTGCGAGATGTAGAGATATGAAAACGCCGACACCATCACCGTCACCATCAAGGTGATGACCAGCACAATGATGGTTTTGCGTCGAAGCATTAACCTCCGCTCAGTCCTTCCTCTTTGCCCGCCTCCGGCGTCGAACTGCCGTATTCCTTCAACTTGTTATGGAGCGTCTTCAAACTGATCCCAAGAATCTCCGCGGCGCGCGTCTTGTTGTTGCTCGTGGCCTCCAGCGTCTTCAGGATCAGCATCTTCTCCGCCTCTTCCACCGTTGTGCCCACGCCCAGGCGCACCGCATCGGGATCGTTAGCCGCGGTTCGCAGCGGAGCGTGTCCGAATCCCGGGGGCAAATGCTTTGTTTCGATAACTCCCGAGTCGCAGACGATGACGGCGCGCTCGATGGTGTTGCGCAGTTCGCGCACATTGCCCGGCCACGAATAGTTGGAGAATTGATTCAGCACGGCTTCGCTCACGGCGGCGACTTTGCGTGCGTGCTTATTGCTCATCTCCACGAGCAGAAGCTGCACCAACGCGGAAATATCTTCCTTGTGCTCGCGCAGCGGCGGCATGTGAATGTTGAACACGTTCAGGCGGTAATAAAGATCACTGCGCAACTCGCCCCGCGAAACCGCTTCATCGGGTACTTTGTTGGTGGCGGCGAGCACTCGTACATCCACGGAGGTCTCTACCTTGCTCCCCAGCCGCCGCAGTTTCCGGTCTTCAAGGACCCGCAAGAGCTTTGCCTGGGTCGCGACTGGCATCTCCCCGATTTCATCGAGCAACAGAGTCCCGCCTTCGGCCAGTTCGAAGCAGCCCGTGCGGCGTTCCAGCGCCCCAGTGAAAGCGCCCTTTTCGTGCCCGAAGATTTCGCTCTCAATCAGCGTTTCGGGAATGGCGGCGCAGTTGATCGCCACGAAGGGCCGGTCCTTTCTGGGGCTGAGGTCGTGAATGGTCCGCGCTACGAGTTCCTTTCCTGTACCGCTCGCGCCGGTGATCAGAACGGACGCCGTGCTCGGCGCAACCATCTCGATCAGGCGGAAAATCTCCTGCATCTTGCGCGACGCTCCGCTCAACCGGCCGAGGGACCCGGTATCGCGCAACTTTCTTCTCGTCGCTTCGAGTTCCGCGCGGGTCCCAAGCAGCGCCGAAGCATTCGCCAAAATTGTGCGTAACCGGTTGGTATCGATGGGCTTAGTGATGTAATCATAGGCCCCCATGCGCATGGCCTGCACCGCGCTGTCGATCGTTCCCTGGGCGGTGACGAGGATCACTGCAATGGTCTGGGCCTGCTCTGCCAGCTTCTCCAGCAGCTCGATGCCTCCCATGCGCGGCATCTTTAGATCGGTGACGACAATCGACGGGCCCCATTGCGTCGCCTTCTCCAGGCCGTCGGCCCCGTCCTGGGCAGTTTCAACGCGATATCCCCATGACGAAACCAGCTCCGCCAGCCCGGAGCGTTCGTTTTCTTCGTCCTCAACTATCAGCACTTTTTCGTGGTTCATCGTTTCTTGCTTTGATAGCTCCCCGTGCGCGGAAACCGACTGCTGCACATCCGACCGAAACCCCACGATACGCGGCCCGGCTTTGGTGGGCAAGCTCTTGGCGTACAGTGGTGTCCAGCGGCTGGTATCCTGCCTCGCTATTTCAATTTGAGACAAGCTTACAGTGCCAGCTATCAATTTTGGCAATACGTCGACTCTATGCTTTCGCTTTAAGCTTCAGTGATATAGAATTTTGCGTTCCAAGACAGATCTCGTCTCCGCAGATTCTTGCTGGATCTCCCGATCAGCGTGTAGCTGTGCGCGTGTCCAGCGCACATGACAATTTTTTGGAGGAAAGTATGACAGCTCGCGTTAGAAAGAACGTACGCGGCGTGGTGCTCGCTTGCGTATCTGCAATTATCATCCTAACTCTGATTTCAGCTTCTGCGGTTGCGCAGAGCGATTCGACCCCTCAATGGGATGTGTTCGCCGGCTATCAGTACCTGCATCCCGGCGCCACAGTCCCGTCTCCTTTTAGTGATCCGAACAACCCGCTACCGTTCAAAGTTCCCGATATGACAGCAGGGTTTGGCACAGCCCTCACCTATAACCTTGATCCACACTGGGGAGCCGAATTCGACTTCGGCCACAATTGGGGCAGCGGTAACTATGAGACGACGCTCTCCGGCGGACCTCGGTTCATCTGGCGCACGGACGATGTGAACTTTTTCCTGCACGGGCTGCTCAGTTACAACCGTTTTTCGGTCAGTGGCGTGGGAGGCCCTTCTAATGGCATCGGCGCTATTCTGGGTGGCGGGATGGATATTCCTTTATCCAAGAAGTTTGCCTGGAGATTGTTTGAAGCGGACTACGTATTCGCCAGACACAACTATGCCGACGAAGCTGCTCCTGAATTTCCAGACCTGCGCCGTGCAACGCTAAGTGGCGTTCGACTACGCACCGGCGTCGTCATCAGCTGGGGCGGAGCGCCGGCTGTGGCGCCAGCCGCCTCCTGCTCTTTACAGCCGACTGAAGTCATGGTTGGCGAGCCCATTACGGCGACGGTGACGGCCAGCAACTTCAATCCCAAGCACACCGGACTGACTTATGCGTGGAGTGGAAACGGTGGAACGGTTACCGGCAAAGACACGACGGCTACAATCGATACCACCAATGCAGCGCCGGGGAGCTACGCGGTCACCGCTCACGTAACCGATCCCCAGGCCAGGAAGATGAATGAAGCGAGCTGCACCGCTAACTATACGGTGAAGCCGTTGCCTCCAAAGAATCCGCCGACCATTTCGATCTCGGCTGAACCCACGCAACTCGTTCCGGGTGGAACGGTCAATTTGACCGCCAACTGTAGCAGCCCTGACGGCGTGCCGGTCTCGGTCGCCAACTGGACGACCACCGCCGGCACCGTTTCAGGCACCGGCACTACAGCTGCCCTGAACACCGCCGGCTTGCCTGCGGGCCCGGTCACGATCAACGCGACGTGTACCGATGCTCGTGGTCTGGCTAGCCAAGCCTCCTCGCAAATCACCGTGCAAAATCCGCCGCCTCCGCCGATCGACAAGGCGCTGGAAGCGCGTCTTGCGTTGCATAGCGTGTACTTCGTGACGGCGCAGCCGACTCCGAAGGACCCGAATGGCGGTCTGCTGCCCAGCCAACAGAAGATCCTGCTGAACCTCGCCACAGACTTCAAGAAATACCTTGAAGCCAAGCCAGATGCGCACATCACCCTGGAAGGTCACGCCGACCACCGTGGAACCGCCGCTTTCAATCAGGCGCTGACCGAGCGCCGGGTTGGTCGCGTAAAGGCCTACCTGGTTGAACAAGGCGTTCCCGAGGCCGATATTGAAACCAAAGCGTTGGGCAAGGAGCAAAACCTGACGACCGACGAAGTGAAGCAGTCGATCGAACAGAATCCTGAGCTGACCACAGAAGAGCGCAAGCGCGCCCTTTCACGCATCGTGACCATCCGCATGGCAAGCAATCGCCGCGTGGATGTTACTCTCAACTCGGCAGGCCAGAGCGAGACCTCGGTTCGGCACTTCCCGTTTAACTCCACCGACGCGATGCAGTTGATCGGTGGCCGCGAGAGCGAAAGAAAAGCAACCCGGAAAGCCGCGCCGAAGAAGAAGGTTCCTGCAAAGAAACAATAGGCGCAGGGCGACAACACAACAATCAATGCGGAGGGCCTCATCGCCCTCCGTTTTTTTTAGACGGTTATCGGGTCTCTGGTCTGAGGGAACTGCTCTTTATCGCGTGAATCAGAACGAGCGAGATCAAGACAATCGCCCAGGTCTCATGCGGCATCACAATGCAGTTCCACCACCAGGAATGGATAACAGAGTCGGATACACGTCCATGAACTGCCAGTTGCTGAAGGAAAGCGGATCCGGGAAACAGAAACAGCGCCATCGGCATCAGCGCGAGCCGCGCGCTCATTTTTGAGCTGCCGAATGCGTTGACGATGCACCAGGACAATGGCACCGCCAGAAGCGATGCATCGTAAAACCGGTGGTAGACGGGCAACAGGGCAACTGCGGAAATCGCGCCGAGGCAAAGCAATTCCGAGACATTGTCTTTGCGCCTGATCGTCCAATAGATCCAGGCACAAATCAAAGCCAGAGTAACTCCGAACGCCAGCCAATTCGCCGATGAAGAATGTCCAGTGATGGAAAAGAACGGGACTTGCAGATTGATCAGCGTAAAACGTGCGGGATTGTCTGTGGTGAAATCGTCAATGTGGTTCGCGGAGACGAAACCGCGGGCGTTGCGAAGGTAGTCTTGAAGCCAGGAAGCGCCGCGCAGTTGCAAATAGAGAACCGCAATAAGGTTCAAGACAAGCGTAGTTGCGACCGCCGTGCTGAACAGACGCCAACGCTTCCGTACGAGATAGTAGAAAACGAGAAAGGCCCCTAGTTGCGGTTTCACCGCGCACGCGATGCCGAAAAGCACGGCTGCGAAGCTATCGCGCCGATCTCGAGCAGCCCAGATCGCCAACGCGCATAAGCCAATCACGAAGATGGTCGCATTTCCACTGGCGAGGCCTGTTTGAAATGGCGCCAGAGCAAGACAGGCAGCAATAAAAGTCAGGGAGCGCAGATCAGTCCAGGCAAAACCCGCGGCTTGGGCGAGCGACCAGATGGTTGCGGCAACGGAAATCGATAAGAGCAACATCCACGCAATTCGCGCCATCTTCCATGGCAGAGCGGCGACCGGGGCGAGAACGACAAGCCCGCCAAGGGGTGGCGCCAGATGGGTGCGAATGTCGGTGATATCGAGCCGGCTGTGGCCCTCCTGTTTCCAGAGAGCAACGAAATTCTCGGGATCAGATGGACTCTTTCCCTGGAGCCAGAGCTTTGACGCCGTGTAATTTTGCGACAGGTCGTTCCAATTGCTGCGCTCGCGTAGATAGCGGACAGGGCCGCGCATGACGAACTCGGCGGCTGCAAGAAAAATCAATATCCAAAGGATCGTCCTGAGAACCTGCGAAGACTTTTGTTGTGCGGTGGATGGCATTCAACTCTGCATTGCAATGCAACTGCGGAGGCTCTGCGCGACTTTCGCTTGCTGCTCTTCCGTCAGTGTGTCGAACAGCGGCAGAATGATGCCTTGATTTTGTGCCCGCTCACTCTCCACCAAGTTGGGGCAACTTCCGCCAGGTTTGCACTGCGCTTGCGCGCATCGCCAGGTATTCGGGGCGCTATACGCCGGTTCCAGATGCGCGCACATGATTCCTCGTCGGGTGGCAATGCCTTCGTCGAGCATTTGCTGCATCACCTTTCGCTGATCGGCATGGTCGGGCAAGCGAACGCAATAGCTCTGCCAATTCGTGCGAGCCCAGTCAGGCTCCTTGGGAAAGATAAGTCCAGGGATGTCCGCCAGAAGGTCGTGATAACGCGCGGCCAGCTTTCGCCGATGCGCGATCGCTTCCGGCAGCCGCATTAGTTGCTCGCGGCCTACGGCGGCCTGAATGTCGGTCATGCGGTAGTTGAAGCCCAATTCCGGATAGGATTCAAAGACAACTTGTGGAGATCCATGTCTCACCGTGTCGGGCACGCTCATGCCATGCTGCCTCCACAGGCGGAACTTGCGATCCAGTTCAGGGTCGGCGCTGGTGAGCATTCCGCCATCGCCGGTGGTAAGCAGTTTGCGAGGATGGAAAGAGAAGCACGCCACATCGGCATGCGGCTTCCCGATCTTCTCACACTTCGACTTAAAGAGTATTTCACTGCCTACCGCACAGGCTGCGTCTTCCACGACGGCAATTTTGTGCCTGGCCGCAATTTCGAGAATGCTCTGAAGATCGCAGGGCATTCCCATCTGGTGGACGCA
This sequence comes from Candidatus Sulfotelmatobacter sp., assembly GCA_036268025.1. Classification (GTDB taxonomy): domain Bacteria; phylum Acidobacteriota; class Terriglobia; order Terriglobales; family Acidobacteriaceae; genus Sulfotelmatobacter. Next base: position 20,818 of record DATAUY010000086.1, read on the forward strand.
AAGAATGGCCCGTGTGCGATCGCCGATCGCCGGTTCAATTTTGCCTGCGTCGATGTTGAAGGTTTGGGGCTCGACGTCGACAAAAACCGGAAGTGCTCCGCAGTAGCGAATACTGTTTGCGGTAGCGATGTAGGAATGGCTGACCGTTATGACTTCGTCGCCCGGAAGAATGCCTACAGCGAGCAATGCGAGATGAAGCGCAGCAGTGCCGCTGGAGACCGCGCAGGCGTGCGGCGCTCCGACATAGGCAGCGAATTCCTTCTCGAACGCTGCAACTTCCGGCCCTTGCGTGACCCATCCGGAAAGGATGGCGCGCCCCGCAGCCGAGACTTCCTCCTGGCCGAGATTTGGACGTGCTACAGGGATGAAAGTTTTAGGCAGCATGGGTGGGAATGGTCTGAACTTCCCAATTTCGTTCGATTTCCTGTTCCAGTAGTTGTTCCGGCGTCTTGTCCTGGCTTGCGTACCAGTCGCGCAGACGAAGCAGTCCGTCGCGTAGCGCCACCGTCGGCTTGAAATTCAGGAGTTGCCTCGCGATGGAACTGTCGGCGAGCAGTCGCAAGATGTCCCCCGGGCGCGGTTCGATGTAGGAAATCTCGGCGTCTCGCCGGCCAAGAACATCGGCAACCATTTTCGCCAATGTTCGTATCTCGATTTCCTTGCCGCTTCCTAAATTGATGGTTTGCCCGACAGTCGCGTCGGACATGCCCGCCGCCAGAATGCCTGCCGCGGTGTCGCTAACAAACGTGAAATCCCGCGTCTGCGCGCCGTTGCCAAAGATCATCATCGGTTTTCCGGCCATGCAGCGCAGCATAAATTTTGGAATCACTTCTCCGCTGTCGCCCTCATGATGACAACGAGGCCCGTAGGAATTGAAGGGACGTAAAACGACAGTTGGATAGTTATAAGTACGCCAAAATGCGCGGGTATAGGCCTCTGCGGCCAGCTTGGATGCACCATAGACGGTATACGGCAGCGTGGAGTGACTTTCGGCTATCGGTGCCGTATGCACCATGCCATAAACCTCGGACGTGGAAACGTAGACGAACCGTTTGACCCCTTTACTTCGCGAAAGGTTCAACAGTTCCAGCGTAGCAGTCGCGTTGACCTCCTGGTTCTCTATGGGCGAGTGAATGGAATGCCGCACGCCGAGGCAGGCCAGGTGGAACACGATGTCCGTATCAGCAAGCAGGGAAGACACGAATTTCAGATCGCGAATGTCGGCCTCGATCAATTCAACATCTTTCCCCAAAACACCCTGGAGGTTTTCCCGCTTTCCGTTTACTAAGTTATCGACTGCGCAAACAGACATGCCGCCGGCGGCCAACTGCCGAACCAACTCGGAGCCGATAAATCCTGCGCCACCTGTGACCAGAACTCGCCGATTAACCACTTATCCTCCGCAATCTCAAGCTCGAGCCCATACAGTGTGAATGCTGGAAATAGATTCTATCAAGCGAGGGCACAGCTACATTCGGGGCCCGACACCGGAAGTGGCTTTTGTGCTTTCAAACTCCGGTTTGACCCGATTTTTTAGTTGCGCAAGAGAGATACCCTTTGTCGCCAATAAGCAAAGGCCAAGCAAAATGTTTGCCACAAAGACCCAGGCGTGAATCACCACAGTCAGGGCCAGAGCGCTGCCGGCAGCGATTCCCGCCAGTTTGAAAGCCTCAGTGCCAAACAGTTCGTAAGTGCCAAGGCCCGCGGGGGCGGCGGGAATCATCAGGCCCAAGCCCAGGATTGCGGACGCAACTACAGCCGATTTGAAGGAGACTGCAAGCCATAGAGTCATAGCCAAGCCCCAAATCAGGGCAGCTTCCGTGATCCAGATAGCCGCCGTCATCAACAGGAGCGCAAGCATCTGCGATGCGGAACTCACTGAGGCAAGTCCGTCGGCAAAGGATGTAAGAAGGCCATCAAGTTTCTCTTCGAGAAAAGAGAGGCGCAGGAAGCGAAAGGTGTTGCGCACGCCGCGAATCAATAGTTTGGTTTGATATCGAAGCAGAACCAGAAGAACCAGAGCGCCGCCGAAAATCAGGACGGCCACACGCAGCAGGTCGATAACCCAGTGTGGGGGGCGCAGAGCCCAAACGGAGAAAAAGACCATTCCAACCAGGGCTAAGCCGTCCAAGACTTTCTCGACGGCAAGAGTCGCCAGGGTCCGACTGCTGTCGGCAAGCGAGGTCCGGTCTCCAATCAGAACACAGCGCGACAGGTCTCCGGCACGGCCAGGCAACAGAAAATTTGCCATGTTCCCGATCCCCAGCACAATCAGGCAGGTTCTAAATCGCGGACGCTGAGCGGTGGGAAAGATGAATTGCCAGCGCCATGCACGCAGAGGAAGATTCACCAGAAACACAGCGAACGGAATAAGCAGGAATGGACCGCTTAGCCGTCCGAGGGCGTGCCAGGATTGTTTGAGATCCACCTGCCGTAACAGAATCGCGATGCATCCGACGCCGATGAGAATGCCCACCACGGCCGACTGGATGCGCGAGCTACGTGCCAAACCGCCGCTCCACTTGTTGCGACTGGGTGCTGGTGGCCGCCTCGGTTTCTGACGTTTCTTCGAAGAAGTAGGCAGGGCGTTGGCGGGCGGCCTCCAAAGTTCTCCACAAATACTCGCCCAGGATTCCGAGCATCATCATTTGCACGCCGCCAAGGAGGAGGACAACTACGATCAAAGACGACCAGCCCTGCACAGGCGTGCGTGTGAGAAAGCGCATGACGACTACGACCAGCGCATACAGGAATCCGAACAGGCTGCACACAATTCCCAGATACGACATGGCCCGCAATGGCGCGTAGGAAAACGAAACAAATGCGTCGGCGAATGCTCTTAGCTTGCGCTTGAGCGTCCACTTGGAGGAGCCTGCCGCGCGCTGCTCTTTCGTGTAGCTAATCTGGGTCGCGGAGAAGCCGAGACGGGCGATTTCGCCTCCGATGCTGGGATCGCTGCCTGCCGATTGGAGAAGAGCGTCGATGGCCTTCCGGTCGAGAAGAGCAAAGTCGGACCCACGCGGGGGCAGATTTACCTCTCCCAAGAGATTCAGCAGGCGGTAAAAAAAGTTCGAAAGAAACAAATCAATCTTGGAGACGCCCCGCCGCTCCTCACGTACGGCCCAGACGACGTGATGTCCGGCGCGCCACAAATCGAGCATCTGCGGAATCAGTTCCGGGGGATCCTGCAAATCGGCCGCTAGAAAAACTGCGCACGCTCCATGCGACTGGGCTAGTCCAGCCAGAATTGCTACGTGGCTTCCACTGTTCTTGGCCAATCTTGCATAGCGGAAGAGAGAATCGCCATGGCAGATTTCCTTGAGGAGTTGGGAAGTCCGATCTGTGGAGTGGTCGTCGACCAGCACTATCTCCACAACCAGGGGACTGATCCGCTCGACAAAGGAATGCAGACGTCGGATGAGAATAGGGACGGTCGCTTCTTCGTCAAAAATGGGGACGACAATGGATAGACCCGGGAGCGGCTCTCTATTCATCACGGTTACTTCGATTGGATCTCGCGAATGGGCAAAAACCGCCAGTCACGCTATTTTCTCCGCGAAAAATGATAACAATCATATAGGATCGAAAACCGCAGCGCACAGAAAAGTCACGGCTCATGATGACGCGTACAACCCTGAAAACGGATCACTAGTCCGAAGTCGGAACTTCCGCCTCTTTGAAACTCGGCAGCTTGTGATTTAATTTCGAAAGCCCACAACCAGAACGTCCAGACCTTATGGAACATGAAGAACTAAAACGAAAAGACCTGTACGACTCCTTGCATAACCAGGATCAGTTGCGGTTCCCATTGGAAGACTATCCAGCGTTTTATTCCTGGCTGAATGTGCCTGGAAAAGGAAAGGGGCTTCGCCTGCTCGATATCGCTTGCGGACAGGGTTTTTTCTTAGAAGTAGCCGAGCAGTTGGGCGATCTCTCTTGTTACGGTGTTGACTTCTCATCGGCCGCTCTCGACTTCGCCAGACAACGCGTGCATCGCACTGACCTGAAACAGGCATCGGCATACGCGCTCCCTTTCGAAGATAACTTTTTTGACTATTGTGTGAATTTGGGAAGCCTGGAGCATTTTGATGCTCCGGAACGAGCTTTGAACGAATTGCGTCGAGTGCTCAAGCCAAACGGAAAAGCCTTGATTATTGTCCCTAATAAGTACTATCTCGGAACCATCTGGAAAGTTTACGCCTATGGCGAGGATGAAGACCAAGGACAGGAAGGGCTGACGAACTTCCGCACCGCCAAGTCCTGGAGCAATTTATTTCTTAGTTGTGGGCTCGATATCACAGGCGTGCAGGGGTACAGCGGCGAGCATCACATTAGCTGGTTCTTCCGGCGGCCAGATGGAAAAATAACCGAACAAGAGAAGACATGGCGGCCATTTCTGAACGAAATCCTTAAGCCTGCGATTCCTCTCAATCTATCTCAATGCTTCGTGTTTACGGCAAGAAGGCAACCGTAACTGATTTTCAGATCATGATTCTTGTCGTTGGCGCTCCCTAACGGCCCGATTTTTGGGCCTCCGCAGCTTTCACGCAGACCATCATCAAGACCGCGCCATTTCCAGGAACTCACTCAATTCCGAAGCGTGACTGACGGATCCGTCCGCATATTCGATCAAAATCTCCCGACATCTGTGTTCGGCATGTTGGGCAGCCTCTTCGAGAGTCTCGCCGAGTGCGACCAGAAATCCGGCACGATCTGAGGTCGTGCGCAAAGGATGAATCGTTTCTCCGGGTTGAACAGTGATCCCAACATCCAGAATCTGAGCGTCTTTCGAAAGCACACTCGGAATCTTCACGCTCTTCACTACGCCCGTAGGAAATATCGGGAAGCGATAATCGGCCCCGCGGCGGACGATAGGCGCGAACTGTGTTGGAGGCATTCCACATGCCATTCGGCATGCTTCGACGAATTCATCGACGCCGCTGACATGATGTGCGATTTGTGGCGTGTGTCCGCCGCCGCAGCGTGCGCCGAGTTCAAACAATACCGGGCGATGCTCGGTATATCCGAATTCGATGTGCGCTACTCCCTGGGCAAGTCCCAAGGCAGTTACAGCTTGCTGGCACATATCCGCTACGCTTGATTCCTGAGCTGCGTCAAGCGGGGCAGGATATTGAACGCTCACATCCACACGATAAGGGAGCAACGATTTGATTTTCTGACCGATGCAGAGAACCGAGATCTTTTCTTGCCAGATGAGCACTTCGGCACTGTGCTCGGTGCCCCCGATCCAATGTTCTATTACAACCTGTGAATCGGGCAGCCCTCCGGCCCTGGCGGCTTCAAATGCCACCACAACGTCCGCAATCTTGTTGACACGAGTGACCCCGCGAGAACCTCCCAGACTGCGATCGGGCTTGAAAATCAAAGGAAAATGCCCGAGCCTGATTGCTGCGGCCTGAGCCTCCTCCACCGTTGAGACAACTTCAAAATCTGTCGAATACCGGCTGTTTTTCCATAGACGCCGCATTGCAGCCTTGCTGGTTGCATTGCGCGCTGCATTTTCTGAGATCGATGCCAGAGCCATACGAGCAGAAAGCTTAGCCGCAGCACGAACTCCGGCTTCCGCCATGCTGACCACGCCGTCTATCCCGCCTAGTTCGCCGGTCGCTCGAAGAAGCGAATCGCAATCGTTCAGGTCAATTGCGAGTGGGTGATCAGCGGCCTTGAGGCCGGGCGCGTTTGGATTACGGTCGGCGACGTAAGTGACGAAACCTGCCGCCTGCGCCGCACGAATCGAGGGCACGTTATAGCGTCCGCCGCCGAGAATGAGAATTCTTTTGGACATGGATATGGGTGTCGGTAGACGAAATCTAGCCGGCAGCCCTGCCGGTGAATTGTGGCGTTACCAGCTGCCGATTGATCTCCGCCTGCACTCGCTGCACGCGCTCGGCATCGCTCTGGCCGTAACGGAAACGGACACCTCCACGTCCATCGCAGACACCGATGATGCGGGTTGGGCGATGTACGCTGTCGACGATCACGTCCCCCGATTGTCCCATTGCGCCGCCCGCGACGACCGGAACGCCATCCAGTTTTTCCCAGCCGAATGCGTCGTTGGTTTCAAGCAGCGATTCATGCGCACCGGACAGGCAGCCGGTCAACGCCGGCCAGATATTCACTCGCAGCAGAAGGCAACCGCCGTCGTGAGCCGCAGCGATGCCATCCGGCAGGATCGCTCCAATTCCGGCATCGAGCATGTATGACCCTTGTGGGACGTGGCGAGCGTGTTTTTTCCCGAACCACGCTTCCTCGTCTGGCCATACGACGACCACGCGCGCTCTCGATAGTGAATCGAAGGCGGAATCCGAATGTGCTTTCGTGCAGGTGATCGCCGGACTATCAGGCGTTTGTTCCTGTTCTCCCAACAACGTGATCCGTGCGCCGCGTTCGGCAAGCCGCAATGCCAGCGAGCGGCTGCGCGCGTGATTGCCGGCGATGACGATCTCCGCATCGTCCAGAACTTCGTGCAGGAGACGGACAATCTGATCTTCCACGGCTTCAACCCACACCCGGCCATCAAGATACGTCAGAAGCGCCGTTTTCTTCAGCAGGCTACGTGCAATCTTTGCGGGATTCCCAGGGCTGACCGGTTTTTGCTCCACATCCAGCAGTAGAACGTCTGCTCGTCCTTCGACAATATTCAAAACACTTTCGAGTTGTTCAGCACCGTTGATCTCGACGGAACCGACTACGTGCGAGTGTGTCGTATGAATGTTGCCAGAAACCGTGAACTGTTCCCGGGGCCTTCCTCCGGTAACGATGTTTATCGCTGAGAACTTACCCGACTTGATCGCGCGCGCGCGAAGCTCCCTGAGCAACAACTCGAGAGATTCCGGTGCACTTTTGTCTTTGTTTGACTCAATACGAAACGCAGGAATAGAAAGCACCCGGGGCATCTTCAGTGTTGCGAGTTCGTGACTGAGACGCTCGAGCAATTCGTCCGGGGCTGAAACCTGATCTTCCTGGCAGAGGCGAACGATCAGGTCGCGCGCGTCAATATCGTGCCTGCGAGCATATTGCTGAACTTTGCCAGTGAAAGAGGAATGAAAGCTGGCCAGCCCACCGGTCACAGCCATAGGATCTATTCCGCGCTTTCCTAGAAGGGGCTGAATGAGTCCCTGGCCGACGTCCATTGCGGCTTTCAGGTCAATGTGCTTCAGTAAGCCGCGGCGTTGGAGGATGGCAACCAGGACTTCCGTGACGGCATTTCCGGCGGAGCGGCCCATGCCCTGTAAAGAAGAATCCACCAGAACTGCGCCCTCTTCGATGGCTCGGAGCGTGTTTGCCATTGCCAGCGAAAGATTATCGTGGCCATGAAAGCCGAGTGGCGATTCGCTTTCTGCCCGGGCCGCGCGCAGATACGCCGCGACAGCGTCGGGATCCATGCTGCCGGCCGAGTCAACCAGGCACGCGATGTCTGCGCCCCAGGAATGGACCTCAGCAACGACCTTGCCAAACTCCGCGGGCGAGACCGCGTATGACTTCATTGCATTGAAGGAAACGATCAGCCCAAGGTCCTTCGCCAGCTTGATGTAGGATTCGGCCTGCGCGGTGTCCGTGACGTTAGTACCGACGCGCACGAATGACATACCGTAACGCGCAGCCAAGCGCAGGTCCTCCTCGCGCCCGATGCCAGGGATGAAGAACGTTCCCCACCTGGCCAGCTTCAACGCCCCCGCAGTTGCTTCCAGATATTCCTCATCGGTTGCGGCCGCTAATCCTTTTCCCGCTCTGGATGCATTCAGCCCGAGACCGTGGCCGATTTCGATCCAGCGAAATCCGATTTCTTCGAGCGCTGACGCGATCGTGCTTGTGTCATGCGCGCTAAATTGGAAATCGATCAGATAAGAGCCATCCCGCAAGGTGACTTCAAGAATGTCCGGAATGGTTTCAAATGCGGGCATGCAATATTATGCGTTGGTTAACGCAATACCGGGCTGTCTGTTCTGTTGGATACGACTCTCTTGACTACTCCAGCGACCTCAGCAACAGATGCCGGGACGAGCTCAGGATACAAAGGCAACGACAATACCTGCTTTGAGGCCTTTTCCGAATGCGGGAAATCTCCCGCGCCATATCCAAGATCGGAATATGCAGGCTGAAGATGCGCTGGAACCGGATAGTGAATTCCGGTTTGAATTCCTTCGGCAGTTAGAGCGGATTGCAAGCCGTCGCGGTCTTCCGTTCGGATTGTGTAGACGTGGAAGACGTGTCGGGCCCAGGGCATTTCCGAAGGCATTTCGAGATCGCAGTCGGCTAATAGCTCGTTGTATTGATGCACGATGGCGCGCCGGGCTTCAGTCCACGTTTCTAGGTGGCGAAGTTTCACGCGCAAAATCGCGCCCTGAAATCCTTCCATGCGGTAGTTGTATCCGCGCAGCAGGTGACGATATTTGCGGTCTTGTCCCCAATCCCTGAGCATGCGGATCGTGTGCGCATATTCCGAATTGTTCGTAGTTACGGCGCCACCTTCGCCATAGGCTCCGAGATTCTTTCCGGGATAGAAACTGAAGCAGGCCATATCCCCAATGCTGCCGGCGGGGCGGCCTTTGTATTTCGCGCCATGCGCTTGCGCTGCATCCTCGATCACAATCAGGCCGTGGCGTCGCGCAACTTCCATGATCGGGTCCATATCGGCGGGCTGGCCATACAGGTGTATGGGAAGGATTGCCTTCGTCCGGGGCGTAATTGCGGCTTCGACAGCCACTGGATCGATCGTGAAGGAATGTGGATCAATATCCACGAGTACCGGCCGCGCCCCTGCATACAGAATTGCCGCGATGCTTGCCACAAAAGTGAAGGGAACGGTCACGACTTCGTCGCCGGGCCCGACCCCGGCTGCGAGTAACGCCAGATGCAACGCGCTGGTGCCAGAATTTAAAGCGATGCACTCAGATGTTCCGCAGTAGGCGGCAAAGTCCTGCTCGAATCCGGCCACTTCGGGGCCGAGGACGAATTGCCCACTCTCCAGAACGCGAGAGATCGCTGCATCAATCTCGGGCTTGATGCTTCGGTACTGCGCTTTCAAATCGAGGTAAGGTACTTTGATGTTTGCCATGAGGGACTTCAATATTCTCTCATCAATATTCTCTTACCAGGGCCGCTCTACGCCGTCGCCCGAAGGGTGGACAGGCGAAGCTCTACCGGCCGTCCATGCTGCGCCATGGATTGCGATGCGGCCTGCAAAATCTCAACCACGCGCAGCCCGGCGCTGCCGCCTGTGACAGGCTCCTGCTGCTCGCGAATGCAGTTCAAAAAATGTTCAATCTCACGATGGAGGGCTTCGGTTCCGTCAATCTGGGGCGCGAGCATGTCCCCGGTGCGATAGCCAACCAGCATCTGATAAAGCTTTTCGGGAGTTTGATGATGGTTGAGCGTAATGCCTTTGTCATACACCTTGATCTTTTCGCTTTGCTCAAGATCGTCGTAGACGATCATCTTGCGGTTCGCTCCGATCAGGGTTCGCCGCAGCTTTACCGGAGCGAGCCAGTTCGCGTGGATGTGGGCGATCTGGCTACCTTCAAAAAACAGCGTCAGATACGCAATGTTTTCCGTTCCGCCGGGGACATGACTCAGACCGGTAGCGGAAACCGCGCACGGACGAAACGGCAACACATAATCCATGATTGCCAGATCATGGACTGCCAGATCCCAAAGCACGTTGACGTCGTGTTGAAACAGGCCAAGGTTTACGCGGACCGAATCGTAATAATAAATCTCGCCGAGGCCTCCGCTTTCTACGAGTTCGCGAATCTTGCGCACAGCTCCGGTGTAAACGAACGTGTGGTCCACCATCAGCACAAGATTGCGTTTACGGGCCACATCCATCAGATGTTGGACCTGGTCTGTATCGGATGCCAGGGGCTTTTCCACCAGCACATGTTTGCCGGCTTGCAGCGCGCGCAGTGCGAGTTCGTAATGCGTGGATACCGGCGTCGCGACCGCAACGGCATCGATAGAAGGATCGTCGATCAGTTCTCGATAGTTCGAAGTTATCTGGATCGTGGGATAACGGGCGCCCAGGGCGGCAAGCCGGTCAGCGCGGAGATCGCTGACGGCAACTACTTGTACCTCCGGGGCTTCGAAGAAATTCCGCACCAGGTTCGGACCCCAGTAGCCATAGCCGATCACGCCAATTCGAATCAAAATCTTTACTCCTCCACTTGCTGGCGATGCTGGACCTGTTTGGGCATGGCCGATGCTGAGCGCGCAGGAACACCCTTCGCGATCTGGTGATCCGGGACGTCGTGTGTCACCACGGCTCCAGCGCCGACCATGGCTCCCTCGCCGATTGTTATGCCGGCCAGAATGACCGCACCGCTGCCGATCGAGGCTCCTCGTTTCACGCGTGTGGCGACGACTTGCCAATCGCTTTCCGTTTGTAAATGGCCATCGACGGTCGCGCGCGGAAACAGATCATTGGTGAACATGACTCCGTGTCCGACAAACACATCATCCTCGATGGTTACACCTTCGCAAACGAACGTGTGGGAGGAAATCTTGCATCTTTGGCCGACGAACGCGTTCTTCTGAATCTCGACGAAGGCTCCGATCTTGGTTTCATCGCCGATCGTGCAGCCATAAAGGTTGACCAGGTCCGGCTGGAAGATCTTCACCCCGTGGCCCATGACAACATTGGCGGAAATTGACATGAAGAAGTAAGAAGTAATGTACGGCAATCCCAAAGGGGCAAAACGCACAATACAACAGAACGCACCGCGCATCAACTGGCCGGAATTCGGATGTCGTACTGGCAACTGAATGATTCCTAATCGTGGAGTGGCGTTACCGCTCACTGCGCCGTAGAGTAAGGAACTCTGGAGCCATACTTGTCCAGCCCGCAGTCAGGAGAAAGAAAAAATGTTTTTATCCCGCCATGCAATCGGAAAATCCTCCCGTTCTCTTACGCTTTACTGGCGGGCGTTGATCGCTGCGGCCGGTATTTTCATTGTTCTGGTCGCCATCTGCGTGCCCCTGCATCGCGCATCTTCCGCGCCCACAGTTTATGCCGGTCCGCTTGCAACGAACACGATTCGATCGGCTGCCGACTTCAACTGGAGGCAGAGCCCGGTTTCAGTCTTGGGCAATCCAGGACGGAATTCTGTGACGCTGGATTCATGCCCGCCCGGCGTCATAGCGGCCGAGCCGTGGTACTACGTCTATATTGCAGGCGGCACTTCCGAGGCAGTACGCGTGACCGGAGGGTCCTGTAAAGGCGACAGCCGGCAAGGGACGCTGGAATTCACAACAACGCACGCGCATTCCTCCGGATACGTAGTCGGAAGTGCCTCGGGCGGAATTCAGGAGGCCTCAATTGCGGCGCGCTTTACCCCGACCAATCCGACCGGAGTTTCCCAGTCCGGGAGGGTTGTTATTCCTCCCGGTGAGTATGACGTATTTGCGCCAATCTCGATCCGTGCGTCAGGCCAGACGATTGATTTCGAGGGATCGATCCTGAACTGCTATACGACGGATGACGCCTGCATCCTTGTGGGAGACCATCGGTCTTCAAGCGCTTTCGAAAACATTACTCTCAATGCCCCGCGGGGAAGGCCGATGGTCACAGCCGGAACCACGCCATTCATCGAAACCAACGCGCAACAGACGAGAATTTTCAACCTGACCACGCGCTACGCTCCTAAGAATGGAAGTTTCGGAACTTTGATCCAGGTGGACGATGACCAGGCTTTTTTGCTGGATGGTTATGATTCGACGCTGGGCGGCCACGCCGTTACCTGCAATCCCAGTTTTTGTGGCGCGTATATCACCGCTCCCGGACCCTTCAACCGGTGGTCGGCGGTCGGTTGGCTGAAACATCTGGTGCTTTCGCTTCAGTGTGCGGGAAAGGGAGTCGAATGGGTCTCCGGCAACGGATTGAGGATTTCCGACAGCGTGATCCAGGGCTGGTCAGTCTACGGTGTGCGAGTGAGCAATCAGCGCGGCGGATTCGGCGGCTTCATCTCAGAAAACGTTTATTTCGAGCCGTCCCCCTCCTGTAAGGATTACAGTCCCATCGGGAATGTCGGCAGCGCCGGCATTATTTCCGAAGGCAGTCACATAAAGCTCAGCGGGCTCGCAGCCAACGGTGGTGGCGGAGTGTTTCCCAACTGGGGATCGCGCTCTGGTTCGCGTGACTGGCTCTATTGGGTCGTGCCGGTCCACGCAAAGTTCGGCGAAGGAGTGCCGCTTCCCGCCGGCCAGGCGTTCAGCAGTGCTCCCGAAAAGGTGACTGGAACGTTTCCAAAAATTGCCGGGGCTTCGAGCTACAAGATCCTCAAAATTGACTGGGACCAGCACAGTGTCCGGCCCTATCCGGAGGGTACGGGGAAATATCTCCTGACCACTGTTCAGCAAAGCTCTTGCGCGACGCTGACCTGCTCATTTACCGATAATGGAGAGGCGCTGTCCTCCTATTCCAATCCGGCGGAGAACTTAAGCTCCAACATTTACATGCCCCGGCTCGACTTCTGGCCGGGCGCGGTCGTTCTCAGCCCTGCGGAGGACCAGACAACCGGCAGTTTTTCGGACTTTTCGCCCAGATTGCAGTCCGATGTGCTGGGCGCGGGAGCAATCGTCAGCACGCTTCCCTCAGGCGTAATTAGCGGCGTTGCGAACGTGCTCATTCCTACGGTCGCAACCCCTCCTGCGGCCGCAAATCTGGAAGCGTTACAAACGAATGCAACAGGCCCCATTCCCGGCGCGACGATCATGAAGGCCGCTAACGGCCTGCAAACTCCCGAGAGCGGCCATAAAGGACGGCTAAACTTCGGACATCGAGGGCAGGTTTCCGGCTTTACTCCGCTCATTACGCTCGGTGACAGCAATTGGGGAGCGACCTGGGCAAGCGCCAATCACCGGCCAATGGCAGATGCGAACGACCTCGATTTGGGCTACGAGGGTAGCATTGAGACTTTTTACAATCGCGCTCAGAAGGAAATACGTGAATACATCGGCAAGCTTCCCGACGGAAATCCCCAGGAGAAGCTGACCAGCGCGGGGAAAACGATCAACGTCCCGGTGACCATCAATGGAGACCTTACTGTGACGGGGAAGTGTATCGGCTGCGGTGGAGCGGGCGGCGGGAGTAGTTCATCCGGGACTAGCGGAGCACACTGGACGGTTTCGCTGACCGGTCAGAAGGCGGCCATCGCTTCTACCAACCTGTGTTCATCCTCGGCCTGCGGTTCGGGACAATACCGCGTTAGCTACTACATGGACTCGACCGCGGCCTGCTCGTCGCCGGGCAATGCGTCGGCCGGGCTCACCATTGGCTGGAAAGATGAAACCAGCGCGAAAACGATGCGTGTGCCGCTGGTGGGATTGAATGTTTCGAATGGAAACAGCCTCGCCTTGGGACAGACAGCAAGTTTCGGCAGCGGCGAGGTCTCGGTTTGGTCGGCAGGGAATGCGGCAATCAGCTATTCGACCGCCTATGCCGGTTGCGCCAGTGGTTCCGGGACCTATGCCATCAGAATTGTCCTGAAGAAGTTGCAGTGAACGGTTGGTTGCAGCGCCGCCGGGCAGCACGATCTTGATCACGTAAGATGGTCATGCACTGATTGTCATCTCATGTGTGGAATCGTTGGCATCGTCGCCCACAAGTCTCGGGTCGTTCCGCAAATACTGGAAGGCGCGACACAATCGCTCGCGCACCGCGGCCCTGACGATTCCGGCACAATCATTCTGCGCGATTCTGTTGCCGACGTTGAAGTCGGATTGGGAAATCGCCGCCTTGCCATTCTCGATCTATCACCACTTGGCCATCAGCCCATGCACGATCCGGAGACCGGCAACTGGATCGTATATAACGGCGAGATTTATAACTTTCGTGATGTCCGTGACGAACTGGAGCGCCTTGGCAGCCGCTTCCTAAGCCATTCCGATACTGAAGTCGTGCTCAAGGCTTATGTTCGCTGGGGAATGACATGCCTCGAGAAATTTCGCGGCATGTTTGCCTTCGCGCTCTGGGATGCCCGACAGCATCGGTTGCTCGTTGCCCGTGATCCCATGGGCATCAAGCCGCTTTACTACGCCCAGTCCGGCTCGAATTTTCTCTTCGCATCCGAAATCCGTACCCTGCTCGGGACCCGGTTGGTCGCTCCACGTCTCGATGAGGTCGGCTTAAGAAACTTCCTGACCTTTGGTTCGGCATATGATCCCTTCACCTTAGTTGAGGGAATCCATGCGCTTCCGGCCGGCCACGCACTGACATGGGAAGCGGGAGCGATCAGTGAACACGCTTACTGGGATCTCCTGGATGGAGCGGCGGAAGGCAAAGCCGGTTTTTCTGCGAAAAATGCAAACGTTGCCGTCGAGCAATTGCGCACGACGCTTGATCAGGTTGTGCAAATGCAATTGGTCAGCGACGTGCCAGTCGGAGTTTTTCTGTCCGGTGGTATTGACTCCAGCGCGCTAGTCAGCATTCTGAGCCGCGCGGGAGTTAAGCCAAGCACATTCTCCATCGTTTTTCGGGAAGCAGATTTTTCCGAAGCGCAGCATTCGCGCGCTGTTGCGACAAAGTTCGGCACGGACCATCACGAGATCACGATGTCGCAGTCAGATGTGCTGGCTGCAATTCCCGACGCGGTGCGCGCCATGGATTTGCCGACCATGGATGGAATCAACACGTATTTCGTGTCGCGCGAAACCCGAAAGGCCGGTGTAAAGGTCGTGCTCTCGGGTCTGGGTGGTGATGAAGTATTCGCCGGATACGCTACGTTTCGCACGGTCCCGCGAATGGAACGCTTCGGGCAGCGCTGGAAGCATGTGCCTCAAATGCTTCGTGCGCCATTCGGCTCTGCATTTAGCGCGATGGCGGCGGAGAACGACCAGAATCGAAAGCTGGCTTCACTCGTTCGGGACAACGGGCAGGTAATTCATCCGTATTTTCTTGCCCGGATGCTGTTTATGCCGGGCCAGCGCGACAAACTCCTGCTTCAGAGGCAAACAAGAATTGATGAAACGGCGGCAGCGGGCCAACGAGATCGACTGAAGAAATCGCTGGCGCTTGATCCGATCAACCGCGTTTCTTACCTCGAATCGCGTTGCTACATGCTGAATACGCTGCTGCGCGACGCGGATTTCATGAGCATGTCGCAGGGACTCGAAGTGCGTGTCCCGCTCATCGATCATCAACTGGCGCAATCCGTGCTGGCTCTTCCTGGAACATGGAAGCTCAATCATACGCCGAAGAAACTTCTGGTCGAGGCGTTGCGCGGCTCGCTGCCGGAGGAGATTGTTTATCGCCCGAAGCGCGGTTTTACTCTGCCCTTCGAACAGTGGATGCGCGACGAACTTCGCAAAGAAGTGGCATCGGGACTTCAATCGAAACGAGTTGACCAGGGGCCGCTGGGAGGCGTGCTGGCTGGCGTCGAGGCAGAACGCATCTGGCAAGATTTTCTGGATCGAAAGGTTTCGTGGTCGCGGCCATGGTCTCTCTATGTTCTGCAGCGCTGGTGTGAAACCCATTCGATATCCCCCTGAAGTTTGAGTTCCTGCTCGTGTACCTCCAGATCGTGCTTCGGAAGCGGCGCTCAGAGTAAAATGCTGAAAGCCTACCTTGTCCGCGATGCCCAAATTGGAAGATGAAAGACACCTGCGCAGCCGGTCCGGTGCGGAGATTCTTCCCATTACTGTGATCGTCGCCGTGCGCAATGAAGCGCGGAACCTGCCGCATTGCCTGGAATCTTTGCAGGACGTCGGCGAAGCTTACGTAATTGACTCCCAAAGCACAGACGGCACTATCGAAATTGCCCGGTCGCACGGCGCTCAGGTCGTTCAGTTTCACTATCGGGGAGGATGGCCCAAGAAACGTCAGTGGGCGATGGAGACTCTGCCTCTCGCTTACGACTGGATTCTGCTGCTCGACGCCGACGAATCCTTGACGGCGGAACTGAGCGCTGAAATCCGGCAAGCAATCGAGAATCCGGCGATAAGCGGCTATTACATCTCCCTGCGAATGTATTTTCTCGGGCGACTGTTGCGCCATGGCGGCGCTGGCTTCTGGAAGCTCTCGTTGTTCCGTCGGGGCAAAGGTGGCTACGAATGCAGGCTAAGGAATCAGGATTCAACGATGGCCGACATGGAGGTCCACGAGCACGTCGTTGTCGAAGGCGCGACGGCCCGGCTGAAGAATCCTCTTGTTCACCGCAACGTCGAGTCGTTGTCGCGCTACATTCAGAAACACGACGAGTATTCGAATTGGGAAGCAAACGTTTGGGCGCAAGGCGAGGATAGAGGCCAGCTCTCTCCGGCTCTGTTCGGCACACAGGCACAACGCCGGCGATGGTTGAAGAAGAACTTTCTGCGGATCCCGGGCGCGCCAGTTTTATTTTTCGTCGTGAAGTATGTGCTCGGCCTGGGATTTCTCGACGGGGTCCCCGGCCTGATTTACTGCGGGTTTCAGGCGGTGCAGGTTTTTCACGTAAAGTCGAAAATCTATGAATTGCGGCGTGCCGCGAAGCGCGGGAAGCAATGAGCGCGCTTTCAGAACAATCGGTTGTCGCTTTTCGCGGGGAAGCCGTCAATTATCCCGATCAAGCTCCGTTTCCGCCGGCTCATGAGTATCCGGAGTATGCGTTCAAAGAACTATCAGCCGAAGCGAATGGAGCCTATGCGGCAGTTCGTGGTTGCTTTCAGATTGCCGGTCTTGATGCTTCGCGTTTCGGCACGCCAGAATGGAATCCGCTTCAGGAACTGATTCGGCCCGGAGAGACGGTGCTGCTCAAACCGAACCTTGTGCACCAGCATCACCCCCGCGATCCGCAAGGATGGCGTTACGTAATCACGCATGGCGGCATCATCCGTGCAGTGGCGGACTACGTGTGGAAGGCACTGGGCCCGAATGGCAAAATCATCCTCGCCGATGCGCCGCAGACGGACGCCTCGTTTTCAGAGATAGTCGGACTGCTTGGACTCGATGTCATCCGCGACTTCTACCTCGCGTACGGATTGCAGTTTGAATTAATCGACTTGCGTCAGGAGGAGTGGACTACGCGCGGTGATGTCGTGGTCAAGAGGCGCAAGCTGCCGCCGAATCCGTATGGCGCGATCGCTTTCGATCTCGGATCGGCCAGTGAATTCGCGGAACATCCCGGTTCAGGCCGCTATTATGGCGCCGACTACGATTCCGGCGTCGTCAATCGTCATCACAGCGGAGGGCGGCATGAGTATCTCATTGCTGGCTGCGCTATCAGATGTGATGTGGTTTTCAGCCTGCCCAAGTGGAAGACGCACAAAAAGGCGGGAGTTACGGCGAGCCTGAAGAATCTTGTCGGTGTAAATGCCGACAAGAACTGGCTGCCACACCATACAGAAGGCGCGCCGATGGGTGGCGGGGATGAGCATCCCGATCCGGGTTTGAAACACCGCACGGAACGCAAAGTCGCTGCCGCGGTCCGTGGACTTTCTCATCGCTTGCCGCTTGTGGGGGCGCTTGTGCATCGGGTCGCGCGGAATGCAGGCAAGTCCATTTTTGGCGATACGGAAACCACGATCCGCAGCGGTAACTGGTTCGGCAACGACACCATCTGGCGCATGTGTCTCGATCTCAACAAAATAGTTTTCTATGGGAATCCCGACGGCTCGCTGCGTGCTCCGGAATCACAGAATCGCAAGAGGCATTACGTGCTGGTCGACGGGATTCTCGCCGGCGAGGGGCGTGGACCGATGAATCCTGATCCGGTGGAAGCGGGCGTTGTGTTGTTCGGCCTGCACCCGCCCAGTGTGGACGCCGCATGCGCCTATCTCATGGGCTTCGATCCCGACAAGGTTCCGATCGTTGCGCGCGCTTTTCAATGCAAGAGCTTTCCCCTTGCCGATCACGGTTGGCGTGAGATTCAGGTTCTTAGCAATGACGCGCGGTGGTCGCGATGCTTGGCTGATATTTTATTCGCGGACACACTTCATTTCAAATCTCATTTCGGATGGACCGGCCATATCGAGCAAGATGCATTTGGCGATGCAACGCTCCCGCAACCGGCGGAGGCTGTGTAACGCGATGAGCGAATCCCTCGCCGAACGCGTATATCCGCGACTGCCGATTCCTCTGCAGAATGCCGCGTGCTGGTACTACGGCAAGAGGGAGGCTCGCGTCCGGTTTGGGCGCGAGTTCGATCGACGCCTGCGCGATCTGGTCGACTCGGAAAAGTGGAGCGCTGGCGAAATTGAGGCGTATCAGAATGAAAAGCTGCGGGCGCTGATCCGACACGCCTACGATAACGTTCCTTACTATCACGAGCGATGGAAGGCGTTGAAGATTTCGCCTGAGGACATCAGGAGCCGCAACGATCTTTCCAAATTGCCGGTGCTGACCAAGGAGGAAATCCGTCAACACACAGACAAATTCATTTCAAGAACGGCGTCGAGGCGGCAACTGTTCTCCCGCCACACCAGCGGCACCACGGGCAAGGGATTGCACTTCTTCATGACGAAAAACGCGACCGCCTTTCAGTGGGCGGTATGGTGGCGCCATCGATTGCGCTTTGGCGTGGATCCCGGCGCGTGGCATGCAAATTTCACCGGGCAACGAGTGGTTCCGATCACGCAGCGTACGCCGCCTTATTGGCGATGGAATCGCCCCATGCGGCAAATTCTCATCAACATGCAGAGCCTGTCGCCCGACAGGATTGCGAGTATTGTCGATCTTTTGAACTCGCAGCCACTTGAATTTTACTCAGGCTATCCTTCGTTTATTCACATGCTGGCGCTCAATGCTTCCGAAGCCGGGCTCAAGCTCAGCGCTCCGCCGCACATCATCTTTACGGGCGCGGAGAACATGCTCGACTTCCAGCGCCGCGACATCGAGGCATTCACCGGCGCAACCCTCACCGATCATTACGGCTGCACGGAGGCCTGTTGCAATGCCTCGCGCTGCCCCGAGTTCGTTTACCATGAAGACTTCGAATTTTGCATGATAGAAGGGGTCGAGCGCATGCCTGGCGAGACCGCGAAATCGATCGTCTGCACGGGATTCGCGTGTGACGCCTTTCCGTTTATCCGCTATGAGGTCGGCGATACGGCGGTATGGGCAGATCAAAAGAACTGTGCGTGCGGGCGCAACTCGTCGGTATTGATGAGAATTGAAGGCCGAACCGACGACTACATTGTCACGCCGGAAGGAGCGCGAATCGCGCGACTCGACTATCTCTTCAAAGACGCGCTCAACGTGAAGGAAGCCCAGATCATTCAGCGCCGCCTCGGAGAGATTGCAATTCTCGTCGCGCGACGGCCCGGGTATTCGATGAAGGACGAACAGGATATCCGGCGGGACGTGGAAACCTGGTTGAGTCCGACGTTGACCGTACAATTTGAATACGTCAATGAAATCCCGCGGCAGTCGAATGGGAAGTTCCGGGCAGTTCTTTCCCACATCAACTCAGCTGCAACAGATCGAGTCGCCTAAGGCAAATTGAAACAGGTCCTACAACACGCGCGCACTGGAGAAATTACGGTGCAGGAAGTTCCGGCGCCAGAGCTTCTGCCAGGCTGTGTGCTGGTGCGTGTCGCTGCATCCCTGGTATCGGCGGGAACGGAGCGTGCGTCTGCGGAATTCGCCCGGAAGAATCTACTTCAGAAGGCAAAGTCGCGTCCCGATCTTGTCAGGGACGTCATTCAGAAGGTGCAGCGCGACGGTTTGTTCTCCGCGATTCAGACTGTGCGAAGCCGCCTCGACCAGCCGCAGAATCCCGGTTATAGCAGCGCTGGGACTGTTGTAGCGGTTGGCGAAGGTGTAACCGACATCCAGGTGGGCGATCGTGTGGCCTGTGCAGGCGCTGGATTTGCGGTTCACGCGGAACTGGCGTGTGTCCCCCGTTTGCTGGTTGCGCGAATTCCTGTTCGCTCCGCGGCTGAGGATGGGCAAGTCCCGTTCGATGAAGCGGCTTTTGCGACATTGGGAGCGGTTGCGCTGCATGGAATCCGCACCTCGGAAGCGAAACTTGGTGAAATCATCGCGGTCATCGGATTGGGACTGCTCGGGCAGATCACCGTGCAACTGTTGAAGGCTGGCGGTTGCCGCGTTCTGGGATTGGACATTGATTCCTCTCGTGCCGATCTCGCGCGGCAAATGAGCGCCGATGCGGTAGCAAATTCGGCCGAAGTATTCCGCTGCTTATGCGCCGAGATATCAAACGGGGCAGGCGTAGATTCGGTTCTGATCACGGCAGAAACCCCCAGCAGCGAACCAGTGAATCTTGCCGGCGCTATCGCGCGTGATCGTGCGATTGTGGTAGCGGTGGGCACGGTCGGCATCGAGATTGAGCGCAAAGCCTATTACGAAAAAGAGCTCGACTTCCGCATTTCGCGCTCCTACGGTCCAGGCCGCTATGACACGGCTTACGAACAGAAGGGACGCGACTATCCTATCGGCCACGTGCGCTGGACGGAGACGCGCAACATGGAATCGTTCGTGCAGTTTCTGGCGGAAAAGAAGATCAATATCGGTGCGCTCATTACGCATCGCTTTCCGATTGCGCGCGCACTGAGCGCATATGAGTTGATTACCGGCAAAACGCAGGAACCTTTTCTTGGAGTGGTACTCGAATATTCCGACAACGCCAACGAGGCAAGGAGTTTGCAGCTCGTGCCCGCCCCGGATCGGCGGCCAAACGTCACACGAAATGTTCTTTCGGTTGGAGTGCTGGGCGCAGGCGGTTTTGCCACCTCAACTCTCATACCAGCGATCAAGGCATCCTCCGCCAGTTCGCTTGTGGCGATTTGCGCAGCCACCGGCTCACACGCCTCGCACGCCGCGCGCAAATTCGGATTTCGCACCTGCACGACCGATGAGGCCGCACTGGTTCATGACCCCGGGGTCAACGCTGTGGTTATAGCTACCCGCCATCACCTGCATGCAAAGCAGGTACTAGCAGCGCTCAAGGCGGGGAAGAATGTCTTCTGCGAGAAACCGCTTTGCCTGTCGGAGGACGAGTTGCACTCGATCGCGCGGGCATACATAGCAATTGCGCCTGTAGAGCGGCCAGTTCTGATGATCGGTTTCAATCGGAGATTTGCTCCGATGGGTACGCGATTGAAGAGCTTTCTCGCGCCGATCTCAGAGCCTTTGGTGCTGAACTACCGCATTAACGCCGGGCATCTTTCTCCCGACCATTGGATCAACGACCGCGAACAAGGTGGCGGGCGCATTCTTGGCGAACTCTGTCATTTCGTAGATTTGCTGATGTTCTTTGCGAATTCGCCGGTCGTTGAAGTCGAAGCCCACGCAGTCGGATCTTCGCCCCGTTACAGCGGCGACAACGTGCTGGTGTCGCTGCACTTTGCGAATGGATCGCAGGGCGCCATTAGCTATTTGGCCAGCGGCGATAGAAGCATTTCGAAGGAACGCATCGAAATTTTCGGTGGAGGCAGCACTGCGATCCTGGAAGATTTCCGGCGCCTTGAGCTCGCTCGAAATGGCCGCAAAGAAGTTCAACGTGCACGCTGGAAACAGGACAAAGGTCATCGCGCCGAATGGGCGGCATTTGCGGAGTGTGCGCAACGGCATCGCGAACCGCCGATATCCTTCGAAGATTTGGTCTGTTCTACGCTAGCCACGCTTCGTGTCGAGGAGTCCCTCACACGGGGTACGCCGGTCCCTGTGGATGTCGCGGCGTTTCTGGCTGGAACTCAGCGTTCATCCAATCTTGCCTTCAATTCCGGCGAATGAACCTATCTCGAAAGCGAAATCCTGGGAGAATCCGATAGCCCATGCTGATTTTGGGACTCAACATGTTCCACGCCGACGCCTCGGCGGCGATCGTAGTCGACGGTGAAGTGAAATTTGCCATCGCCGAGGAACGACTTAACCGGCGCAAACATTTCGGCGGGTTTCCGGCGCTTGCGGTGAGGGCTTGTCTGGATTCTGTAGGTGCAAAGATTTCCGATGTCGAGCATATAGCTGTGGGCCAGGACAGCGACGCCAACCTTGCCAGGAAAGTGCAATATGCGCTCACGAATCCTGCGAAGGTCCTCAACTTTATCCGGCTTCGTCAGCGCAAGGAAGCGATGCGCGATGTGCGGTCTCTGCTGGCGAAGTCGCTCGATGTCGATTCATCGCAGCTTCGTTTTCAGGAGCATCATCTTGAACACCATATCGCCCACATCGCCAGCGCGTACTACTGTTCGCCATGGGACAATGCCGCGGGGTTCAGCTACGACGGATCGGGTGACTTTGTCTCAACCATGATGGCCCGCTGCGAGGGCAATGAAGTCGAGGTTCTGGAGCGTGTTTTCCTTCCACACTCGCTGGGCAGTTTTTATACGATGATCTGCGAGTTTATCGGATACTCGAAGTATGGCGATGAGGGCAAAGTTATGGGCCTCGCGCCATACGGAAAGAAAACGTACTGCGAAGCGATTGAAAAGCTGGTCACGCCCAAGAACGGAGGCTTCCAGCTCGATCTCCGCTACTTCAAGCCGCTGGGAAGCAATCAGGGAATGCAGGTCCTGACGGATGGCACGGTGAAACTGGCCCGCCATTTCTCTGACCGCATGCAACAGTTGTTTGGCGAGCCCCGCAAGCCGCATGACGAAATTACGCAGCGCGACATGGACCTGGCGTTTGCGCTGCAACATCGTTTCGAAGAGATCTTCTTTCACCTGCTCAATCAGTTACACAAGAAAGTGCCAGTCGATCATCTCGCGATGGCCGGTGGATGCGCCCTGAACAGCGTCGCCAACGGAAAGCTCTTTGATCGCACGCCCTTTCGCCAAACCTACATTCAGCCCGCCGCCGGAGACGAAGGCCTGGCGATTGGAGCGGCGTTGCACACCTACCATTCAGTTCTGAAGCAGCCGCGGCGTCATGAGTTGAAGAACTCGTATCTTGGCCCGGAGTTTTCGGATTCGCAGATTGAATCCGCTTTGCGTAGCGCGGGCCTGCAATATCGAAAGCTCAATCGCCATGAGTTGCTCGATCAAACCGCACAGCACGTTGCGGCCGGTCACGTCGTCGGATGGTTTCAGGGCCGCATGGAATGGGGCCCGCGTGCGCTAGGCAACCGTTCGATCGTCGCCCATCCCGGATTGCCGAACATGAAGGAGGTGCTGAATGCGCGTATCAAGCACCGCGAGTGGTTCCGGCCGTTCGCACCGTCGATTCTGGCGGAATATCAGCATGAATATTTCGAGCACGATCATCCTTCGCCATTCATGCTGCACGTTTATAGGATCCGTCCTGAAAAAAGAGCGGCATTGTGCGCGGTGAACCATGTCGACGATACAGGCCGCCTTCAGACAGTTGCTCGCGAAGAAAATCCCTTGTACTACGACCTGATTTCAGCATTTCACAGGAAGACAGGCATTGCGGTGATTCTCAACACCAGCTTCAACGAAAACGAGCCGATCGTATGCACGCCGAAGGAAGCCATCGATTGTTTCAAACGCACACGTATGGATGTTCTCGCCATCGGATCGTTTGTGGTCGCGAAAGCGGATGCCGTATCTAAGAAGCCGCCGGTCAAGGAGTCTGACCAGGCTTAGACAGAACGTAGAGATAATCTCTGGTATCAGTGTATGAGGAAGCCGGTCATGGCGATGACTGTTCCCGCAACACCGAGGGCGAGGCCGATCATCCAGAAGAGCTTGCGACCGGAGAGCAGGGTGATCGAAGTAATGACCAGTCCCACCTCCAGAAATACTTCGGCGAGATCGTAGCGATCGGCGCGCTTCATCTCGGTCAACACTTCGGTTTCCAGGGTGCGCGCTTCCGATTCCAGATCATTCTGATCATCCTTGTAGCGGGACGCCTCTTCGGAATACTTGGCGCGTAATTTCCCGAGAGTACCTGCGTCAGTTGTTGCCTGCACGGCGGTCAGATCGGTGAAGAGATCGTCCAGATGGCGTCGCACGTTTTTCGCCTGGTAGAAAGCCCACTGGTCCGTTGCCTTAGCCTGTAAGACAACTTCTTCCGTATGGGCGCGATGGCCCAGCAGCGAGACAACCGCGACCAGCACTGCCAACACCGCCATGGTCACCGAAACTGGCGCCAGCGTCGGATCGTGCTTGGCGTGCTCGGCATGCTCTTTGAGTTCGTTCAGTTCTTCCGACATTGTTTACTCTCCCATGACTTTCACGATGACGCGCTTGTCACGCTGTCCGTCAAATTCCGCATAGAAGATCCGCTGCCATGTGCCGATATCAAGCTTGCCCGCGGTAATGGGCACCATGACCTCATGATGGATCAGCAAAGCTTTTAGATGCGAGTCGCCGTTGTCTTCGCCTGTCTCATGATGCTTGTAGTCCTTGCGGAATGGAGCGAGGTCCTCCAGCCACTTGTCGATATCCTCGATCAAGCCGCTTTCGTTGTCGTTGACGTAGATTCCAGCGGTGATGTGCATGGCCGAAACCAGGGCCATTCCTTCGCGGACTCCGCTCTTGGAAACGATTTGTTCAACCTGCGGCGTGATGTGCACGTACGCGCGATGCGTTTTCGTGTGGAACTTTAAATACTCAGTCAGAGTTTTCATATTGGATATTGGATGCGGCCCCGCTAGCGCAACAGTGATGCTAGTTTTCCACCAGCGATCAAATCAGCGATCCGCGCCAAATCGGTATACATGACGCGATCCTTGTCCATCGTCGGACAGACCGAACGGATCGCCGCATGCGCTCTTTGGCCAGGTTTGGAAGTCTTCAGCGGGGCGAGGAAATCGAGGGCCTGGGCAACCGCCATCGCTTCTATGGCGAGCACGTTGCGCGTATTCTCAAGCACCCGGCGAAGTTTGAGCGCCGCCGTCATGCCCATGGAAACGTAGTCTTCCTTGTTACCAGATGTGGTGATCGAATCGACCGATGCGGGATGCGCGAGAATCTTGTTTTCACTGGCGAGAGCGGCCGCCGTAACTTGTGGCAGCATGAATCCTGAATTCAAACCTGCGCCGGCGGCAAGAAAGGGCGGCAGTCCCTCATTCAAAGCGGGGTTTACCAATCTCTCGATGCGCCGCTCGCTGATGCCAGCCAGAGCGCTCAAGGCGATCGCCAGAAAGTCCAGTGCGAATGCCAGTGGTTCGCCGTGGAAGTTGCCTCCGGAAATTACGTCGCCTTGCGCGTTTTTCCCGTCGGTGACGAAAACCAGTGGATTATCAACCGCAGCGTTGGCCTCTGTCTCGAAGATACTGCGGCAATGTTCCAGGGTATCGCGCACAGCTCCGTGAACTTGCGGAATGCAGCGCAACGAATACGCGTCCTGTACCCGGCCGCAATCGCGATGCGATTCGCGAATCTCGCTGCCTTCGAGCATGCGGCGCAAATTGGCAGCCGTCTTCATCTGCCCGGCATGAGGTCTTGCCTTGTGAATCCGCTCGTCGAAAGCAGTATCCGTGCCCTTAAGTGCGTCGCAGCAGAGACCGCCGAGAACATCGGCGGAATCCACTAGGATTTCTGCTGCCAGGAGCGCAAGCGTGCCCATCGCGAGCATTGCCTGGGTTCCGTTAATCAAGGAAATAGCTTCTTTCGCCTCCAGCGTCAACGGCCTGATCTGCGTGCTCCTAAGGGCCTCAGCGCTCGGGATCCGTCCGCCTTTCTCATCGAAGCATTCACCTTCGGCAATAAGGGCCAGTGCCAGATGCGAAAGTGGCGCCAGATCGCCGCTGGCCCCGACGCTTCCCTGCGAGGGCACATAGGGAGTCACGCCGCGATTCAGCATTTCGCAGAGCGTGTCGATCACGATGGCGCGCACCCCGGAGTGTCCCTTGGAAAGGGAATTGGCGCGCAGCAACATCATGGCGCGGGTCTCTGGGATGGGGAGTGGTTCACCGACCCCAACCGCATGCGACCGCACAAGATTGACCTGCAATTCGCGAATCTGGTCCCCGGCAATACGGACGTCACTAAGTTTGCCTACTCCAGTGGTGATGGCATACGCAACTTTGTTGCCGGCGACGATTTCGTCGACTACGGCGCGTGCCTGATTGACCAACTGCCGTGCATCGGGCGCAAGTAACACCGCGCGTCGGTCGACCGAGACCTCTCGAACCGCTTCTAACGTGAGATCGTTTCCGTTGATGTGGAGTGCGTTCAAAAGTTCTCCGTGAAGAAGTTTACTTTTCGATCGCTGCCCGGAACGCAGTCAGATATCTGTCTGGCAAGGCTGCAACCTTCATGTTTGAGTCGGTGACAATGTGCGTGGTTTCGCCTTCGGCTATCAGTTTGCCGCCCTCGGCTTTCATGAGTTCGTAGCTGAATATGATCACCGACTCGCGCACCGTCTTCAGTCTTGTTCGCACCATGACTTCTTCGTCGTAGTACACAGGCGCGCGGTAACGGCACGTTGCCTCTGCTACCGCGATGAATAGTCCATCTTCGCGCTCCATATCACGGTAGGAGAAGCCCATCTGGCGCATCAGTTCAACGCGTCCGATTTCAAACCAGATCAAATGGTTCGCGTGATACACAACACCCATCTGATCGGTTTCAGCGTAGCGCACGCGCAGCCGGGTCTCGTTCATCGCATGCTGATTCTTGCTCATTTTCCTGTCCACACCGGCTTGCGCTTTTCGAGGAATGACGAGACGCCTTCGCGGAAATCGGCCGTTGAGCGGATGCCGGCATTTTCACGGACTGCCACTTCAATCTGTCCATCGAGTTCTGCACGAGCGTGATCTGTAAGCAATTGTTTGGTCGCGCGTAGCGAAGACGAACTGTTTTCCATAATCTGCGCGGCAAGCTCTCTTGCTCGCTCCAACAGGTCTTCGGCTGAAACGATTTCGTTGATCAGTCCCAGGCGTAATGCCTCATCGGTGCCAAAGATTCTGCCGGTGAGCAGCAAATCACGCGCCTGTTTTTCTCCAATTTGCCGCAAAAGAAATGTAGAAACGATTGCCGGCACAAAGCCGATGCGGACTTCGGTGTATCCGAATTTTGCGTCTGGAACGGCCACAGTAAAGTCACAAAGCAAAGCCAACCCACTCCCACCAGCAATCGCCGGCCCATTGACCGCCGCAATCGTAACCTTAGGAAATTCATAAAGCGTGCGGAACAGCCGTGCCATGGTTTGGGAGTCTTGTAGATTCTGTTCTGTCGACCGCCCCAGCAGGCCCTTCAGGTTGTCGAGATCCATCCCTGAACAAAAAGCTCTTCCTGCGCCGGTCAGGATCAGCACGCTTGCATCCGACTTCGAAACTTCATCGAACGCGCGCAGCAGGTCGTCAATCAGTTCGAAGCTGATGGCATTTCGCTTCTCCGGGCGGTTCAGCGTGACGGTCGCGATGCCGCCTTCGTGCGCGAGTTGGATCGTCTGATAATTCATGAAGACAGGCAGGCTCAGTCGGCGGCGTGCGATTCCGAATACTTCGCCGCGATGCCGCCGGTGGCCTTCAGCAGGGTATCGAGTGGTTTCAGTCTTGGCAACTCTGCGCCGCGCTGCGTGAGCGCCTCAACTACTTTCTCGGTAGGAATATTTCCCACCAGCGCATCTTGCGCAAAAGGACATCCACCCAGACCACCTAGGGCAGAATCGAACCGTCGGCAACCGGCACCATAAGCGGCAAGAACCTTGTCCTCCGCCCGCTCCGGGCGGCTGTGCAGGTGAACGCCGATTTCCAGATAGTCATACTCGCGCATGACCGCGCCGACCAATTCGCCAATCTCTTGAGGTGTCGCCATGCCCACCGTATCGGCAAGAGAAATCATGTGAAGATTTTCCGCCTCCAGCAGTTCAATTGCGTCCAGAACTTCATCGACACTCCACGGATCGCCGTAGGGATTACCAAACGCCATGGAAATGTAAACGACAACGGCAAGTCCCGCGCCATCGGCTTTTTTCTGAATCTTCTCCAGTTCCTCGAGCGCCCCTTCAGCCGATTGATTCTGGTTCTTTCGCAGGAACGTTTCTGAAATCGAATAGGGAAAGCCCAAAGTCGAAACTGCCTCCGTGGCAATCGCCCTCTGCGCTCCTTTTTCATTGACGACGATCCCAATGATCTCGACACCGTCCGGCGGATCGAGCTCTTTCAACACCTCTTCGGAGTCGGCCATCTGCGGAACTGTGTTGGGCGACACGAATGACACGGCATCGATGTTCTTGAACCCCGCGCTGATCAAGGCTTTCAGATAGTCAGACTTCAGATCAGCAGGGATCATCCCCTTCAGCCCCTGCCAGGCATCCCGCGGACACTCGATGAGTTTGACGCCGCCGCTCATAGAAAAGTCTTGGCCGCAGATTTGCGCGGATCAGCGCGGATAAATCTTTCCCGGTTTATCCGTGGTGATCCGTGCAAATCCGTGCCGAATTTACGTTTGCAGCACTCCCACCTTGAACTCCGGCACATCCGGATTCAGCGCTGCTGCTTCCAGCGCCTGCGTAATCGCCTCGCGTGTCTCGATCGGATCGATGATCTTGTCGATCCATAGTCGCGCAGCGCCGTAACGCGGATCGGTCTGCTCGTCATACGTGCGCTTGACCGACTCGTAGAGTTCTTTCTTGTCTTCGTCGCTCAATTTCTTGCCGCCGCGCTCGAGTTGTTTTACTTTAATCTCGACCAGCGTACTTGCGGCGGCATCGCCGCTCATCACTGCATAGCGCGCTGTCGGCCACGCAAAAACGAATCGTGGATCATACGCTTTGCCGCACATCGCATAATGGCCGGCGCCGAATGAGCCGCCGACAATGACGGTAACTTTCGGCACCACGGAATTCGAGACGGCATTCACCATTTTCGCGCCGGCCTTGATGATGCCGCTCCATTCCGCGTCGCGTCCGACCATGAACCCGTTCACGTCGTGAAAAAAGACGAGCGGAATCAGGTTCTGATTGCAGTCCATGATGAAGCGCGCAGCCTTTTCGGCGGATTCCGTGTAAATCACGCCGCCAAATTCCATGCGCTTGTGGCCTTCGTGGTCAGTCTGCTGGGCGTGCAGCTTCTGGTTAGCCACAATGCCGACGGCAAAGCCGCCGATGCGTCCGTAGCCGCAAACCAGCGTCTTCCCGTACTCGGGTTTGTACTCGTCGAAGCGGCTGCCGTCGAGCACCCGCGCCAGCACTTCCTTGATGTCATATGGACGCGAGGACGATGGATCATAGATGCCGTAGATTTCCTCAGCGGCCAGCGCCGGTTCGACCGGCTTCTTGCGGTCCCATGGAGAAAGTCGCCGGTATCCCCACTTTTCGACGATCGAGCGAATCCGCAAGATGCAGGCCTCATCGTTGGGCTCGCGGAAATCAACTGTTCCGCTGATCGCCGAATGCATCGACGCCCCGCCCAGATCTTCCGCCGAAACCTTTTGCCCGATCGCCGCTTGAACCAGTGCAGGACCCGCGAGAAACAATCCGCTGCCGTCGGTCATGAGTACGTGGTCACACATCACCGGCAAATAGCCACCACCGGCCACGCACATTCCCATGATCGCAGCGATTTGTGGGATGCCCATGGCCGACATCACCGCGTTGTTGCGGAATACGCGCCCGAAGTCGTCAGTATCAGGAAAGACATCTTCCTGAAGTGGAAGAAAGACGCCAGCCGAATCCAC
>DATAUY010000087.1:0-13478 GCA_036268025.1 Candidatus Sulfotelmatobacter sp.
GCGAGGTACTTGAATCGCAGGCGAATCTGAAGATCAAGCAGGCGGAAGTAGCGGACCTGATTGTGGAACCGGCTCCCGGCTCTCGGCTTTCGGCTTCCGAAGAAATCTCGCAATCGGTGGATGAAGGTTGCCTTTCCGAAAGCCAGACGTCGGAAGCCGGAAGCCGCGTCCTCGGCATCCGCCTCCGCGACGGCCGCACTGTCGGAGCACAAGCCGTCATCATTACGACGGGAACCTTTCTCAACGGCCTCATCCACTGCGGCGAGCAGCAGTATCCCGCTGGGCGCTCGGGCGAGCCGAATGCCATGCTGCTCGGCGAAGCGCTGAAGAATCTCGGCCTGCGCGGATGTCGCCTGAAGACCGGCACACCTCCACGCCTGGACGGGCGCACCATCGAGTGGTCGCGCTTCGCCGAGCAACCCGGCGACGAAGATCCCACGCCATTCAGCTTTCGCACCAAGCGAGTCGCTCACCACGACTCACAGGTGCCGTGTTACATCGCCTACACGACGCCCGAGACCCACCGCATCATTCGCGAAAACGTCCATCGATCGCCGATGTACAGCGGCCAGATTCAATCGATCGGTCCGCGCTACTGCCCGTCGATCGAAGACAAGATCGTCAAGTTCCCCGACAAGGAAATGCACCAGCTCTTCCTCGAACCCGAGGGACTGAACACGCACGAGATTTACGTAAACGGCATGAGCACGTCGCTGCCGGTGGAAGTGCAGTTGAAGATTTTGAAATCGATCCCCGGGCTTGAAAACGCCGAGATGCTGCGCCCCGGCTACGCGATTGAATACGACTCGATCGATCCCACCGAACTGAATCGCACGCTCGAAACAAAGAAGGTCGCGGGACTTTTTCTCGGCGGCCAGATCAACGGTACCTCCGGCTACGAAGAAGCGGCCTGCCAGGGCCTGATGGCCGGCATCAACGCCGCACTGCAAGTAAAGCAACAACCGCCGCTGATCCTTGATCGAACCGAGGCCTACACCGCGATCCTGATCGATGACCTGATCTCGAAGGGAACTAACGAGCCGTACCGCATGTTTACTTCGCGCGCCGAGTTCCGCCTGCATCTGCGCATCGACAACGCCGACCGCCGCCTGACGCCCCACGGCCGCCGTGTTGGATTAATCCTCGATACAGCCTGGGCGGATTTTCAGGCCAAGCAAGAGCGATTGGGCACTCTGAAAAAGAAATTGGAAAGCACAAAACTGACGCCGGAAACGACACAGGCTTTAAAGTCTTGTCATTCCGAACACGCGCAAAGCGCGAGTGCTGTGGGCGGGAGCGCATCCACGGTTGATCTTCGTTCAGCCATCGGTCAGCCGCTGGCACAATTGCTCAAGCGCCCAGAAATCACTATCGAACAACTGATTCCGATCCTCCGCGGCCTCGCGCCGGAGTTCTTCGCAAGAGAAGAAATCGATGAGAATCCGCGAAAACCCGTGGCCGGAATTTCTTCCCAGCTTCGCAATGAACTCAAGTCCGTTGAAACCGAAATCAAGTACGAAGGCTACCTGCTGCAGCAGCAGCGCGCCATGGAACGTCTGAAGAAATCCGAGCAGCGCGCTATTCCTGAGTGGTTCAACTATCGTGACGTCAGCGGCCTCTCACGCGAGATGCAGGAGAAGCTCTCGAAAATCCAGCCGCGCACCATCGGCCACGCCTCGCGTATTCCGGGCGTCACGCCGGCCGCGGTTTCGCTGGTGAATGTATATATCGAAATCCAGGCCCGCCGGCGAGAACAAGCCGCCGCGATCTGAAAGTAGCGCCGCCGTCCCGGCGGCTGTCTTGGTGGCATCCTGCCACCAACTTCGGGAAAGTCAACTATTGCGACAACTCCTCCTTGGTTCGCAGTTCTTCCGCGCGCTTCAACTCCGCTTCGGCGTCCTCTTTCTTCCCCATATCGCGGTAAGCCTGTCCCAGCAAATGATGCGTCGTCGCGTTGTTCGGCTCCATCACTACGGCGTGCTTCAGCGCGAGCACCGCCAGGTCGTAGTCGCCTTTTTTCTCCAGTACCTTGCCCATTAGAATGAACGGTACGCTCGACGTCGCATCCAGCCGGATCGAGCGCTGCAACAACTGCTGGGCCTCATCGAACTTCTGCACACGCGAGTAAGCGTCGGCGAGTTTGTAATACGTCGCGGCGTGCGCCGGATTGATCGCCAGTTCTTTCTGGAATTCCGCGATCGCCTCCGGCATTCGCGACTTGTACATATAAAGTTCTCCGAGCAGATAGTGCGCCAGCGGCAGTTTCGGGTCGAGTGCCACCGCCTTCAGCGCGTACTCTTCCGCGATCGGATCAAATTCCTGCCGCAGCAACATGCGGGCTGTGAACAAGTACGCCGCTGCCGAACCCCCGGGTACATCAAACATCTTCGCAAACGACTGGCGCGCCTGATCGTAATTCTTGGTCTGGATATAGCATGTTCCCAAGATGTAATAGCCGTCGACGTTCGCCCGCGAAATCCATCCCTGTACTTTTTCGAGCAGGGGAATCGCCTCGGCCGGATGTCCGCCCGCGTAGTAGGACATCCCCAGCAACTGCACCGCTTCCTCATTGGCGGGATCGTCCGCGTTTGCTCTTTTCAGATATTGAATCGCATTCGTGAAGTCACTCTTCTTGTAATAAGCAGTGCCCAGTTCCAATGCCAACCCCTTGGTTGCGGGATCTTTCGTTTCGACCGCTTTCAGATCAGAGATCGCTTCGTCGACCTTGCCCTGCTGCATCAACTTGCGCGATTCACTGAACTCCACCGAGGCCGAGGTCGTTGACGCTGATAGGGACCTTGGAGTCGCCGCGTCCTGGGCGAAAGACATGAGCGAAGCCGCCATGAGCAACACGCAGATTCCAAGTCGCAGCCAAACCGGGTACCCCATTTCTCGCGCGCTCTTTGCGCGAGAAAGCCTGTCCTGAGCCTGTCGAAGCGCGGGGACTTTTACTTGCGAAACACTACTGCGCATTCATCTCCTTCTTCACAACTTCCAGATTTTCTTTCGCGATCGGCTGATTCGGATCGAGCTGCAACGCATGCTCGAAGTGCGACTTTGCTTCCGGCAAGCGTCCGAGCTCGGCCAGCGCCGCACCGAAGTTTGCCTCCACGGCGGCATCCTCCGGTTGCAATTTCAAAGCTGCGCCGAATTGTTCCGCCGCTCCCACGAAATCGTTTTGATTTGCGAGCGCGAATCCTAGATTGTAGTGCGCGTCGAAATAGCCGGGTCGCGTCTTCAAAGCAGCTTGCAGATATTGCACAGCCTGCTCTGGGCGTCCCGCCGCCACCAGCGCCGCTCCTAGCGCATTGTTCCCAGTCGCATCCTTCGGACGCAAGCGTACCGCTGCCTGGTATTCCGGAATCGCGCCGTCCAAATTATTCTTTGCCTGCAACATCGCCGCCAGATTGTAGTGGGCTTCAAAATCTCCAGGATTCTTCTCGATGTTGTGCCGCGCCAGCGCCTCCTGCAAAGCCATCCGCGGATCGCCCTGCGCCGGGTCGAAGTTCACCGGTAAGACCTGTAGCCATAAATGGCACATCTCGTCGCTCGATCGGTTGCCACCCATTACCCGTGCCGGCGGATGATTCGGATTCAGCGGATTCTCCACGGAATTGTCATACACATAACGCAAGCTCACGATCGTTCCCTTCGGCAGCCGCACCGGTTCGGCATAGCGATATACCGCCTGCCAGTTCAAATTCCAGTTAGGGATATGAATTAGAGCTTTCTTCGTACCATCGGGCAGGGCCGCCCAAGCCCGGATATCTTTGCCCAAATAATGTGCGTGCGGATAGACCGCCAGCAACTCAACGTCAATCGGCAATGTGAAATCATCATTCACCGTGAAGTCCTTCTGCCCTGCCGGAATGTCGAGTTTCACATCATCTTCCAACTGCAACAGCATCGGCAATTTCGTCGCGGGATGCGAAGTGAAATAAAGCCCGATGCTCGGTTGGATCACCTCGGGCTTTCCCGACGGCTGAAGATGTGTATTCAGAACCAGGTCCGTACCTTTGTCGAGGCGCAGGGCCATGCCTTCGGGCTCGACGGCGGGAATAGTTCCCGGCTTCCAGAACAGAAGATGGCCGTCCGGATCGAACACGCGCGAGTCGATACGGATTTCCATGCCTCCGAAGCCGGCTCCGGGCGTGGCTTCGCGACTGCGCGACGCTTCGTCACGATCTACAAGAATGTTCGCGTGATGTACATACTGCTTGTCGCCGGGACGAATCTCGACGGCTTTGACCCATTTCGTTTCGTGGATCGGAACCGGAAAAATGAAATTCCAATATGTGTCCGTGCCTTGAGGCGGAAGGGTTAGCGGCTTCGTCGCGGTGAGAACCATATCGGGCTTGCCGAGCATCCAGCCCTCGACGTACTCCGCGGGCGCGGACAAATCGCGGGGGCTCCCTTCTGCTTCGCCCTGCTCAACCCATCGCTGAATCAGACTAATTTCCGAATCGGACAGTCGCATCTCGTCGGCAAACTTCAATTCCTGCGGTTCGGGCAACCATGGAGGCATCGCGCGCGAGCGCGTAACATCCACAATCTGGCGCCCGTGCTTCTTCACATCGGAA
Source organism: Candidatus Sulfotelmatobacter sp. (assembly GCA_036268025.1). Taxonomy (GTDB): domain Bacteria; phylum Acidobacteriota; class Terriglobia; order Terriglobales; family Acidobacteriaceae; genus Sulfotelmatobacter. The sequence continues at coordinate 4,581 of DATAUY010000087.1, forward strand.
TAAGTCAGCAATGAAAAAGGTGCAGCTTCTCCGGGACGATGGCACGTAGTGCAGGAATGAAAGATGATTGGCGCGATGTCACGGTTAAACGTGAGGGGGATCTGAGAATCCCTTGTTGGCGCAGGCACTCGCGCGGAGCGAGCCGCAATTGGTCCGATGGCACAAACGGCCCCGCCAATGAACAATATCCAGACCACGGCGCGCACGGGGACACTCATTCCAGGTCTGAAATGTAGCATCCGACTCCCCTGACTTCGCTCTTCGCGACTGTCCCACCCGCGGCGGCCGTCCGAATCGCGTCCTCCAATTCGTGCGTCGTCGCCGCCGGACGCGCGCGGCTCAAATCGATGTACCAATCATCAATGCGGCCGTCATAGACAAGCCGTTGGTTACGGTCGAACACCGCGACCTCCGGAGTGATCTGCACGCGCCCCAGTTTGACCAGCGTGCGACCTGGATCGCGCAAAACGGGCAGATGATATCCGAAATCCGCAACAGACTTCCGGATCGCCTGCGCCATTTCACTCCTGTCCGGATACACGAGCCAGAATGCAGCCTTGTCCGAATATTGCTCGCTAATGCGCTGGATGAGAGGCGCGTAGCGTCCGGAGACCGGACAGTCCCGGCGCAGAAAAACCAGCACGACAACTTTTCCCCGGCTCGCCGTAAAGGGATTCACGGTGCGGCCATCGAGATCAACCGCAGATTGTGCCGAGCCGACACAAGCCAACACAGCCATTGCCGCCAACAGCACACGGTACCAGCGTTTCCCGCACCACATAGAGTCGCATTGCCGCCGCAACTCTTCCGATTCTATGAGCGTCGGGCATGAGTGTCTATGCCAGCGCCGGCCAGATACGGGGACCAGCGCCATCCAGATACGGGGAAAAGAGAAATTCCTGGATGGACACATCGTTCAAATCCCAAAACGCTCACGCAAAGACCAGACCCTGAGACCGAACAGCCACCCGCTACAATGTCCTGAGCATGATCGCCCACTTACGCGGAAAAGTTTTGGCCAAGCATCCCAATCAGGCCATCGTCGAAACGGCCGGTGTCGGATACGACGTGACCATCAGCGTGCCGACGTTCTCCGATCTTCCCGCGATCGGTGCGGACGTCGCATTGCACATTCACACGCACGTTCGGGAAGATGTTATCGCTCTGTACGGCTTCCTGCGCTCATCAGAAAAGGTGCTTTTCGAGAAGTTAATAACGGTGAGCGGTATCGGTCCTAAACTCGCAATCACGATCCTAAGCGGCATGGCTGCCGACGAAATGGTTGGAGCCATTCGCGGCAACGACATTGCGCGGCTCACCCGCATTCCCGGAATCGGGAAAAAGACCGCAGAGCGCATGGTGCTCGAACTGCGTGACAAGCTGCCAGCGCCGACATCGCCTGCCGCGCCTGCGCCTGCCATGAATGCCACGGAAGAAGACGTGCTCTCCGCGCTGATGAATCTGGGCTATCAGCGCCCCGCCGCCGAAAAGGCACTTGCAGGCATAGCCAAAGAAGGGCCTGCCCAGACCTTCGAGCAGATGTTCCGCGCCGTGCTGGGGCGGCTGTCGAAGTAGGTGATTTTCACGTGGACAAGGCAGAATCTTGCCTCTACTGCTGCCCTGTGAGGGAGATCGAATAGAAGGTATCTTGATCGCAATGAGTGATCGAAGCGATGGCTAGGTCGGACCGAGTTCCTGACCCGATTCAAAGCGAGTCCAGGTTGGAGGCGCAGAACCATCGACGAGACCGAAATGGCGCTCTTCTCTGAGTGTACGCAGAGGTGTACTCGAAAAGCGCTTGACACCGCCGAGAATGTTAGAGAGGGATGTGACACCGATCATTCTTGAGACCCGTTTTTACGACTGCAACTTCCGGCGGCTTGACACGCCCGCACGACCGAACATAGTCTTGCGTACGTCTTGGGCAAGCTGCCCTTGTTTCTTCTCTACGAACCACACATCTGTCCCGGCTTTCTGCTTACAGCATTTCGGATACCGCTGAAACCAAAGTTCGATTTCTTGAAGGAGAGATTTTCATGAAAATCCACATCGCCCGCGTGGTGGCTGCATTCTGGCTGCTAGTTCTTCCACTAACTTCACTGACCTTGGCACAGGATAGCGAAGCGGTTCCTCCAGCTGCTGCCACCTTCTGCATCGCAACGGCTGGCGGCTTCGGAAAGGGTGGCACAACTTTCGTCGCGCCAACCTTTACTGTGCCCGCGAAGAATAAGTGCGCCGCGTGGTCGGGTTGGACGAAGACCGCTTCCACGGTCATCTTAAACACGAGCGGTGCCGCATGTGTTTCGAGCACTGGTAAGACGATGACGGTCAGCGTTTTCAGCGTCGATCCGGCTTTCTTTGGCAACACTGCCCCAACGGATTACATCCAGCTGACCCGGGCATCCGCAACGGGATCGTTCACCGGTGGCACAGACCAGGGTGCATTCCCTGGGACCGCAGCCCAGCTAACCTGCACGTCCAGTCTGTTGTCGCTTCCTGACAGCCACGACTAACCGGGTCATGCCCTGGGGTCCATGAGAAATGGAGGTGGGCGAATCCGCTTCTTCATTCGCGCTTGGAGTGATGATGGCGCAGCTCCGCCCACCGCATAATTTCCCGCATGTTTCTTGACGCAATTCTATTTTCCGATGCAAAACGTGCTGAAGATCAAATTCAGAATGTCATCGGTCGTAGTCGCGCCCGTGATCGCATCCAGCGGGCGAAGTGCGTTATAGAGATCAAGCAGCAACATCTCGTGCGGGATTTTCCCTGCGACCGCGTTCCTCGCAGCATCAAGGCCGGTCAGCGATTCCCCGATGAGACCTTCATGCCGGATGTTCGTCAGGAAGCCCGGCTCAGACTGCGCTCCAGGCCCGCCGCCGATGTGCGAAAGAATCGCCGAACGCAAATCGGCAATGCCCTTGCCGGTCAACGCAGAAGTTGACACACACACCCGGGTGCCCCACAGCTCGCGGTTTGGGCGAGAAAGCCCGCCCTGATGTTGGCGAAGGGTGGCGGTTTCAGCTCCCCGTAGATCACTCTTGTTCTCGACCACAATCAAGTGGCGTGCGTCGGCCTTATGTAGCAGCTCTTCGTCAAATTGAGTCCTCTGCTCCGAAGCATCCACGACTATCAGTACAAGATCCGCCTCAGCCAGCGCTTCCATTGATTTTTGAATTCCAATCGACTCGGCCTCATCGAGCGCTTCCCGGATTCCAGCGGTGTCCACTAGTTTGACTGGGATGCCTCCAATCGCAACGGTCTCGCTGACCAGATCGCGTGTCGTGCCCGGAGTTGCCGTGACAATTGCGCGCTCCCGTTCGACCAGCCGATTGAATAGACTCGACTTCCCGACGTTCGGGCGTCCGACGATTGCCAGCGTCAGCCCTTCATGCACGATCTTGCCGTAAGCGAAGCTGGCATTCAGCTGCTCAAGCGGTGCCCGTACGGCGGCAATGTGTCCGAAAATCGCTGCGTCGGGCATCACCGAGACGTCGTCTTCTGCGAAATCAATCCCCGCTTCGAGCACCGCGATCAGTTCCACCAGCTTCTGCTTGATTGGCTGCAAACGCCGCGATAACGCTCCGTCCAACTGCTGCGCCGCGACCTTTGCCTGGAATAAAGTCTGCGAATCGATCAGATCGCGGACGGCCTCTGCCTGTGTGAGATCGAGGCGTCCGTTGAGAAACGCTCGCATCGTAAACTCGCCCGGCTCCGCCAGCCGCGCACCGGCCGCCACACACAACTCGAGGATGTGCTGAAGCACAACCGGCGACCCATGCGTGGAAATTTCGATCACGTCATCGGTCGTATAGGAATGGGGCTTGGCAAAGTAGGTGACGACAACCTCATCAATACGATGCTCTGAATCCAACACATAAGGGATTTTGACTTCGCCGGACGAAGTGGCCGGCTCGATCAATTCCCCAAACACTGCTCGCCCCGCTTCGAGCTCGTGCCTGAGGCGCAGCATGGGCTTTGCAATCTCCAATGCCTGTGGCCCTGATAGCCGCACCACGCCAATCCCCCCGCGTCCGGGTGGGGTCGCGGTCGCGACAATCGTGTCATCTAAATTCACGCGCCGATTGTAAACTGAGGATAGTCGTCAGCCGTTAGTCGTTGGCTGTTAGCAGGAACACTTTGCCTTCAAACGCTTGGTCATTCCGAGAAGCGAGCAATGAGGAACCTGCTTTCCGTCGGCAGCGTAACAGCGCCCGACATTAGCCGCGAAGCGGAAAGTTTTAGCAACGACGAATGACTCCAGGAGCCCTAACCTTGTCCGTAGCCGATGATCTGCTCGCCGCCAATGCAGTGTTCGCCCGCAGCTTCGATCTGGGCGATTTGAAAGTTCAACCGCGCCGCCACGTTGCCGTGCTTTCCTGCATGGATTCGCGCATCCTCTTCGAGCACTGCCTCGGACTCCGTCCCGGCGACGCGCACATGATCCGCAACGCCGGCGGCATCGCCACCGACGACGCTATCCGCTCGCTGATCGTCTCCCACCACCTGCTCGACACGCGGGAATTCATCATCATCAACCATACTGACTGCGGCCTGCTCAAAGTAAAGGAATACGAACTACGCGCCGAACTGGCCCATAAGATGGGGACCGTCGCGACAGAACCGGCGCACTTCTACGCCTTCGATGATCTGGAAGCCAATGTGCGGCAGCAGATTGCAAAAGTGAAGTCTCACCCATGGCTTCCCAGGCACATTCCGGTTCGTGGATTTGTGTATGACGTCAAAACCGGAAGGTTGGCGGAAGTCAAATAGATCGAAGCTTGTCCAGGAACGTATTTCCCAAGAACGTATTCCAAACAGAGTGGATGGCGGTTCCGGCTCTACGCTACTGGCACCGAATCTTAGCGCCAACAAACAGCTACTTTATTGCCTCTCGCATTCTCTTCCAGGTCACATCCAGAGTCTCCGGCAGCACGCGCGTCTCCCCTACTACCGACATGAAGTTCGAGTCGGCGACCCATCGCGGAAGAACATGCATGTGAATGTGTCCCGCAATTCCTGCGCCAGCGGCCTTGCCGATGTTCATGCCCAGGTTCACTCCATCCGGATGGTAAAGATTGCGCAGAACGGTCTCCATCCGCTGCGAGAGCGCAATCATTTCATTCGCGGCACCGGTCGGCAGCTTTTGCAATTCGTCCAGATGCTCGTACGGCACGACCATCACATGCCCCGGGGTGTAAGGATAAGCATTAAGAACGATGAAGCAATGCTCGCCGCGATGGACGATATACGTCTTCGCATCATCTTTTTCCTTCGCAGCTTCGCAGAAAACGCAGCCCCCCGATTTTTCGGTCGAAGAAACGTATGCGTACCGCCATGGGGTCCACAGATAATCCATAGTTGGGCAGGGTAGCAGATGCCGCGAAGCGTGGAAAATCGCCGCACAAAAGCCGCGGTCCCAGAATTGAAACATGCCTGTAACATGCGGCAGCTTTGGGGTTTGACACTGTTCGCGCACGGTTGCTATAGTCGGATAGTTCCCATTGGACGCGGGTTCTCTGTAATACGTCCGACAGCTGGGATTGTCCAAGCTCACTCGCCAGGGTGGGCCCACCACAACCAAACGACTCATCCAGCAGTCCGCAGCGCAGGTCCCGCACCGATCACCAGAGAGGCATAACCTTGCTCGACGAAACAACGTTCGACGAAACCACCGTTCATCATTCCGATTCCTCCTCCGCCGTTGCGACAGAAGCCGAACCGACTGCTGCCGATCAGCACAACCCTTCAACCGAAACTGAGCAGTCACAATCGCCCGTAGCCGGCGAAGACTTCGCATCGGCGCTTGAGACTTTCACCACCGAAGCCGAAGAGGCGGTCAGTGACGATCGCGTGATCAAAGGCACCGTGCTCAAGCTCACGGGCACGCATGTAGTCGTCGACATCGGCGCAAAATCGGAAGGCCTGCTGCCGCTTTCGGAAGTTCTCGATCACGAAGGCAAGCCCAAGTTCAAGCCGGGCGATGAAATCGACGTGATGCGCGACAAAGGCGAAACCGAAGAAGGTTACATTGCCCTCTCGCACCAGAAGGCGCAGCGCATTCATGCCTGGGAAGAGATTGAAAAGTCCTACAACGAGAAGAAGCCGGTCAAGGCGATCGTCATCGACCGCATCAAGGGCGGTTTGACCGTCGATATTCACGGAGCGCATGCATTCTTGCCTGGATCTCAGGTAGATCTGCGCCCGGTCCGCAATCTCGATGGCATGAAGGGCCAGACCATCGAAGTCGCCGTAATCAAGCTGAACAAGAAACGTGGCAACATCGTCGTATCTCGCAAGGAATTGCTCGAAGGCGAGCAAAATGACAAGCGCTCGAAAACGCTCGAGCATCTGGAAGAAGGTTCGGTGCTGACGGGAGTCGTAAAGAATCTTACCGAGTACGGCGCGTTCGTCGATCTCGGCGGCCTCGACGGCCTGCTCCACATCACCGACATGTCCTGGGGACGCCTCACTCATCCCAAAGATCTAGTCAACGTCGGCGATCAGATTCAGGTCAAGGTGCTCAAGTACGACAAAGACAAGCAGCGCGTCTCACTCGGATTCAAGCAACTCACGCCCGATCCGTGGCTCGACGCCGAGCACCGCTATCCGGTGGGAGCCCATGTCTCCGGACGCGTCATCAGCGTCACCGACTACGGAGCATTCGTTGAACTTGAACAAGGCATCGAAGGCCTGGTTCACGTCAGCGAAATGACGTGGTCGAAGCGCATGAAACATCCGTCGAAGCTGGTCAACGTCGGGGATCACGTCGAGTGTGTGGTAATTAACGTGAACCCCACCGAACGCCGCATATCGCTCGGCATGCGCCAACTCGCGGCCAATCCCTGGGATTCTTTGCACGAAAAGTTCCCGGTCGGCATGACCGTGGAAGGACGCGTGCGTAACCTCACCGACTTCGGCGCATTCATCGAAATTGAAGACGGCATTGACGGCCTCGTCCACGTCAGCAATCTGAGCTGGACCAAGCGCGTGAAGCACCCATCGGAAGTTTTGAAAAAGGGAGATCGTGTCAAGGCGATCGTTCTCGCCATCGAACCCGACAAGCGCCGCCTGTCGCTCGGCGTGAAGCAGCTTCAGCCGGACGTGTGGGAATCATTCTTCGAAACCCATCATGTGGGCGATGTCGTCCACGGGAAAGTATTGCGGGTCGCGGCTTTTGGAGCGTTCGTCGAAATCGCCGAGGGTGTCGAAGGCCTCTGCCACAAATCGGAAGCGGTCGATGGCAATGGCCAGCCCATGCATCTGGAGCCGGGCCTTGAGCACGATTTCAAGATCATCAAGATGAGTCCCGAAGAAAAGAAGGTCGGACTCAGCATTCGTGCGGTCGGCGAAGAGGCCTCCCGATCCGAAGTTGAAGCCTACAAGCAGCCGGTTTCCAGCACCAGTTCGACCATCGGCGAGCTGATCAACTGGAAGCGCGCCAGCAACGAAGGCAACTGAACCTTCTTAATCTTGTCATCCTGAGCGGAGAAACAGCCTCGCGAAAGCGAGGCTGTCTTGTAGTCGAAGGACCCCGTGCTAGCCGGGAATCATTACTGGCGGTGCAAGGCGTTCTCTCAACTCAGCTCGCCTATTTTACCGGCCCATCTAGCCTGTTCTAGAATCAAACGTTTGCCCATTCTCATCTGTTCTCATAAGAAGGAGCACGACCTTGCCCGAAACCACCTATGACATTGCCATCATCGGCTCTGGCCCGGCGGGATACACTGCCGCCATCCGCGCCGGACAATATGGCCTCAAAACCGCGCTGATCGAGAAAGATAACGTCCTCGGCGGCACCTGCCTGCACGTCGGCTGCATCCCTACCAAAGCGCTGCTATTCAACGCGGAACTCTGGGATCACCTAAAAGAAGCCAAGGAATTCGGAATCGAAGGCGTGGACTCCCGCAAGCTGAACTGGGCCGCCATCCAGGACCGCAAGAACACAATCGTCACCAAACACACCAAGGGCCTCGACTTCCTCATGAAGAAGAACAAAGTCGAAACCATCCGCGGATATGGCAAGCTCACTGGCCCCGCGCAGAACGGCGTGTTCACCGTCGAGGTTTCGAACGATAACAAGGCCAGTCACATCAAGGCAAAGAACGTAATTCTTGCGACAGGTTCCGAAGCCCGCATGATTCCGGGCCTCGAAGCCAATGACCGCATCCTGACAAATATCGAAATCCTCAGCCTGAAAGATCTTCCGAAATCGCTGGTGATCGTAGGCGCTGGAGCCGTCGGAGTCGAATTCGCCTCGATCTACCGCTCATTCGATTGCGAAGTGACGATCGTCGAAATGCTCCCACGCCTTGTTCCCGTCGAAGACGAAGAAGTTTCCAAGGAACTCGCCCGCGTCTACCGCAAGCGCGGGATCAACTTCCACACCAGCGCGAAAGTCGACAAAGTCGAAAAAACGAAATCTGGCATTGCCGTCACTATTACCGCCGAAGGCAAGCAGCAGAAAATCGAAGCCGAAAAAATCCTGATCGCTATCGGACGAAAGCCAAGAACCCAGAACATTGGCCTGGAAAAAACAAAGATCAAGCCCGATCGCGAATTCATCAAGGTCGATTCCTGGATGCAGACCGCCGAACCCGGCGTCTACGCCATCGGCGACATCGTCCTCGGCACGCCGCAACTGGCGCACGTCGGCGCGATGGAAGGAATCTGTGCCGTCACGAAAATCGCCGGGAAACCGGGCAAGCCGATCAATCCCGAGCACATTCCCGGCGCGACTTACTGTCATCCGGAAATCGGCAGCGTTGGCCTGACCGAAACCAAGGCCCGCGAAGCCGGATACAACGTGAAAATCGGCAAGTTCCCGTTCACCGCGAATAGCCGTGCAAGCATAGTCGGCCAGCACGAAGGCTTCATTAAGATCGTCAGCGACGCCGA
>DATAUY010000088.1:0-47801 GCA_036268025.1 Candidatus Sulfotelmatobacter sp.
AACGCCGACAGCGCCGATTTTACGCCGCCCGACCGCGAAACGAAATCTCGGTCCATCCTGTGTCTACGCTCACCGGCCCGGCTTCCCCAAGCAGATAGTACCTGTAACTGCTCCATCGCCACTGCTCCGGTGACTCCACCAACCCGCGCTTCACCGGATTGCGATGCATGTATCTCAGCTTCTCCATCCGCTTTTTCATGGTCCATACCAGATCGGGAAGAAAAACCAGGGAACGTCCCGTCTGTCACCAGGTTTCGTCCGTCTGTCACCAGGTTTCGTCACCAGGTTTCACCCACCAGGTTTCACCCAACGATGCAGCTACCCACGCATCGCAGACCGCGATGGTCTTCGTGCAACGTAAATGCCCCAGGCTATACATGAAGCGAGGCTTGCCAACGGAAAGATAAGTTTCGCAGGAGCGAGCCAGACATGTACTCCTCCCATGAACAACCATCCCCATAAAGCGAAATGCAGACAAAGCAGCGTCAGAGTGGCCCAGTTTGGTAATGGCCACCGCTTCACTAGAAATAGAACAGAGGAAATCACAACAGCACTTACCTCCAGTAGTAGCCACCCTTTTGGTGGGTTTGGCAGTCCCGGCCAAATTCGATGGCTAATTGCGTTCGATATCCACACTACTGGCAAAGCAGCTATTGAAACAATTCCGTAAGGTAAGCGCACAACCGTACTTACGAAAGACGCCGCAGTCCATAAAATACCGCACAGAACAACTGCAATTCCTAGAGCGAACACAACAAATGCAATGTATCCTCCGACATACGCATCAGGATCAAGGCCAAGCGCGTTATTAATATGTAATTGCAACTCGGGTCCAACTGAAGACAAGGTGTTGGCATTTATCAGCCTATCTAACAGCACAATGTTAAAGGAAAATAGGAAATCATTGGCTATTTCTGAATATGGCACCCGTCTCCTTATATCGTGGGATCCCTGCACAGTTGTCATTATTGTGTTTTCTTCCCAAGAATATTAGTCAAACTCGTTACCGCATCCGCTCCCCATGAGATGGGTACTCCATTATAATAACTCGTGAACACCCACGGATTTTCCGGCTCTTGACACGATCCGCCATTATACGTGTCTGTTGAATCGTCGTGCAGCCCCATTCCATTTACAACTTTCCCTGAAGCTCCGAACGCATTGACTAGCTGGATGGTGGCCCACTCAAGCCCGCTTTTGGCTTGAGTGGGGACTGCGTGGCCCGAGCGCTGACGGCGAGTGGCCTCGGCTCCAGGACAGGGCGATGTCGCAATTTTCGTTGTCACCCAGGCCGATAACAAACCAGTGAACGTCCCGTCCGTCCCCATATCTACGGAATCGGGAATGAGGCCTTCCTTCGTCGCTTCCACGGTCGGTGCGTGTCACTGAGGAGAAAGTAATGGGTGCCCCCTATGCGAGATACATGTAAGTCCTTTGGACACCGAAGACTTAAGACTTATCGGCTTAGGGCAGGAAACGACTAACCCGGTTCCTTCATCAATTGGTTCTGCTTTTTCGCGTAAGCCGCTCGTGTTGACACCTAGATCATCGAACGCAACCGCGTACATTGCAACACCGTCGAATGCGAGCCCTGCAGCCACTTCCTCATCAATCGTACCAATATCATATCGGACGAAAAAAGGCGCCTTCGAGGCGAAGTTAATCTTGACACAGCGATCAGCGTTGCTCGGGCTCGCACCAGTTTCGACCCTGCCGCAATTCGTGGCCGCGCTTCCGCTTAGTGTCCTCAGTCTTCGATCCATCGCGGACGAGATACCGTAATCGGAGCAATAGGTTGATTCAAAATTAATTCCATCGGTTGTCGGCATGAGCCTTCGGATCTCGTCTTCGTGCGTGTCGATCCAAGCCGCCCACCTGGATCTGATATCACGGTCTGTTCCAGCCTGTACTGCAAGAGGAGTAGGCTTAGGAATCCCTGTATTGGGTAAGAGTTCGGAAAGCATAGTGACGGCCGTACTGCCCGGAAATGTTAGAAACGAATCTGAGTCCGCATGGATCCGATTCATGTCCGAAAGGAAGCGATCGTCTGAATCCAGCAATTGCCGGTATATCTGAATTGTGAAGTCGCCTCCGATGTAGTCCAAGTCTTTCTTTATGAAGCCGTCAATTTGCCGGACTCTATGACTTAGGCTTCGGCAAGCGAAATATTGGAGGGAGCCATGATCACCCGCTTTAGCTAACGCTAACCGTACTTCTCGCTTCGAACGGTAGTCCCGATCATTCATGAGAAATAACAAAATCTTTATTGCCTGTGGATCACCGCTCTTTCCGATTTCGAGCACAGCGGAAACGTCCCCTTCACTGGCGCGTTTCGAGAGTGCTTCTATTGATCCGGTCGGGGCACACTGATATGAAACAAATACCAGCGAGGTAAACACGATAAACATTAAGTGAGGTTTCATTACGCCCGTTTTAGTCGTCCTCCGGCTGATGGGGAGCCATTTCCCACTGAGCAGGATGCATACTGTCACCCGTGGGATTGAGTTGGTTCCACTCGTCGACATGTAGCCTGCACGGTGCGTTCCCAGGATCAGGGGACGTCATCACATCTTGCTCGTCGCCGTGGTAATGGTCGAGTTTAAGTATATGCCCTGTCTCGTGAGCCGTCACGTAGGGTTGACCACTGGCAGTCTGGTTTTGCACAAACCCCAAAGGATCATCGCCGAAACCTTCAATACGGATTGTTGGAGACAGCGGAGTTATTTGGTTCACATATGCGATGAACTTGTGAGACTGGTTCGCTCCGTTTGCGCTCAGATAGTTGTTGATAGTCAGAGCCTCTGGATTTGCCGAGAAATTTTGGCCTGTGTAGGCCAGCATTCGATCACCGTTCAAATCATAGGCCACGGATATTGCAGACATCGAATTTACGGTAAATGGAATGTTGGCATGCTTGCCAAAGCTTTTCTGATATTGGCCCAAAACATCTGCCGATGCCGGGACCGTCGGGGTTAAGTTTTCGTTCGCTTCGACGACCGGATACAGGTCCACGACGACGGGAGCAGTCGCAGCCTTTACAGCAACCCTGAGAGTGGCTAAATGGCTTCCATCATTGTTGACTACCTTTATTCTTGCCAAGGTTGGCGTCGTGCCGCCAGTTACAGTTAGGGTGGTCTTCTTACCAGTTGGGACAGCGGGGGACACGGTTACCGACGCTGTGTCGCTTTGTAGCGTGACATTTTGCCAGGCTCCCTTAACCTGAAGAATCACCTGATTTGTTCCATTTACAGGAACCACCAGCACATGGGGATTAGCGTATCCATCGAAGCCCCCACAGTGGCTACTCGTATCACTGTCCTGGAATTGCGCGCTCTTCGCACCCCGGCTGGAATTTTTCTCTCCGGAGGGCGCCGGCCAGTCCGAGACAATATCACCGCTAGTGGAATCCAAATCGCTTGCGCTCGATATGAGCGCACTGGATGCCGTCGAAGCCCATAGGGTACCGTCGGGCCCACCAAGATAAATCAAGTCACTTTGATAGTCCCCGGTGAACGGCAAGTACGAACTAAGGTCGGAATCGGTGGTGACATTCCCGTTGGTGTCCACTCTCGCGGCACCAGACGTAGGGACGCCGGATGCGGTACTAGCTGTCAAAATCAACCCTCCATCACTAGTTGCAGCAGATGGATTTCCATATTCTTGGCCCGACCATCCACCAGATCCGGAGCTGTCAAGCTGAATCCTCCAAGCTTCTGTTCCAGTGGACAAGTTCATTGCTACCAGGGCGTCTCCACAATAACCACTGGGAGATGAGCACCCGTATTGTGAACCAACGAAGTAGAGAATGCCGGTGCTCCCGAGCACAAACTGGTAGGCACCCGCAATACCGTTCGATTGAAATGTTAATCCTGTCGCGCTATCTTGAAAGAGCACTTTGCTGGCGGCGGTGTCATAGCTCTCACCTCCGAACGGGTTCACGTAACCCACCTCGGACCACACATTTAGGGTGCCACCATTTCCATCCGGTAGGTTTGGGCCCGACACAACGTCGGTTCCGGAACTTGCGGTCCACGAGTTTATAGTGCCATCCAAAACAACATCACTAACTGAAGTTCCAGATAGTGTAACAAGATGCAGGGGCCCGCTTCCAAAATCCGGGATGAGAGCGCCATACTGAACCTGGACGGAGTCGTCAGAAAGTACATAAATCTGGCTCGGAACACCTGGAAGCGCAACCGAACGGAGTATCTGTCCGCTGGAGGAACTCAGTTCCTGGAGGTAGTAATTGGCAAGGTCATCCTCGTTAAGTTGGAAAACGTTACCTTGACTGTCTACCGCAAACTCGTCACTGAACGGGATCGACCGCGTCCATTTCGGTAGACCATTCGCTCCGTAAAATTTGGTCATAGCGCCAAAGCCCGACGGGCCGTTGACAGGAACGACAAAGTCACCATTCTCATCAGCCGCGGCGCGAGAAAAAAAGAAACTAATGCCAGGCACGTACTGCTGCCAGACAATCCCACTCTCGTAGCTCACGCCGTACAAGTTCGAGCCATCCGTGTAGACGTAGTCGGGACCAGTGCCAGTCTTCGCAAGTTGCAGTACCGGGGTTCCGGGCGCGATCTGTGCACTTAGCTGCGAAGACCAAAGAACATTCCCAGATGCAATAACGTTAACTGAAGCACTCGCTTGATAACCCTGCCATGAGGCGCGCACCGTCGTACTGCCGATGGCAACTCCCGTCATGCTGTTGTTAGTTGTATCGAAAAACGCGACAGTCGAGTCATCTACAGACCATGTAGCCCCCGTCACCGGCATTCCATTTTGGTCTACGAGAGTGAGATTTTGACCACCGCCCACTGTGATTGTTGGATTGTTTGGAATAATATTTATCTGCGTGGGATTGGGAATAGCAACCGAAATCTGAACACTTGTCGTTGCGCCGGCGTTGACAATAACCGAACTGGCAACTGACGGCACATAACCACTCGCAGAAGCACCAACCGAATAAGTTCCAACCGGCACTGTGCTGAAGGAGAAATTGCCTCCACTGTCCGTTATCGCTGATTGGCCAGCCGCACCTTGCACGTTCGCTCCCGGCACCGGCAAGCCATTGGCTGTAACGGTGCCCGAAATTGTTCCGTAGGACAAAACTGTAAATTGCAGGGTTGTGCTCTGATCGCCCCCTGACACTACGGCGATCATATGAGTTCCCGTGCCAGACGGAGCTTGGACTGTAACCTGCGTGTTGCTCCAACTCGAAGTAGCCACCTGCTGACCATCAATCAACAGTGAGTTCCCACTCGCTCCACTTGCGCCGAAATTGACTCCCTGAACGGTTAATAGGCTGCCGGGATCAATTTCCAGAGGCGCCAGCGACGATATTTGCGGCGGAGTCAGCAACGTGAAAGAGACCGAATTACTGGTTAGTCCATTCACTTGGACGGTCACCGCGCCTGATGTAGCTCCTGGGGGAACTACGAAGTAGACAGATGTCGGATCGCTGCTAGCGACCGCACTACCGGTGAACTGAAGACTTCCCAGATTAACCGTTGTCTGTTGGTTAGGAACTGAAAGATTCTCGCCCGCTATTTGGATGAGTGTTCCAACTGCGGCACTGCTAGGGTTCAGACTCGAAATTGTAGGACCGGGCGATGTGACCGTAAAAGTGATACCACTCGTGGCAACCCCTCCTACCGTCACGACGACGCTACCAGTTGTCGCCCCTTCAGGCACTGGTAGGGCTATCGAGGTGTCGCTCCAACTCGTAGGAGTTGCCGCAGTCCCGTTGAACGTCACGGTGCTGGCGCCTTGACTCGCACCAAACGTTGTTCCAGTGATTGTTACGGACGTGCCGATGGGTCCGCTGCTGGGCGACAGGCTGGAAATTGCTGGTGTAACGGTAAAGCTGCTGCCATTGCTCGCAAAGCCACCGATCGTCACCACAACGTTTCCGGTAGTCGCTGCCGGAGGGACCGTCACCTCGATTGCATTTGCGACCCAGTTCGTGACATTCGCTGGCGTGCCACTGAATGTTACCGTGCTGCTCCCTTGCGTCGAACCAAAGGTTGTGCCGCTGAGAGTCACAGCCGTGCCAACGGCTCCCTGTGTTGGCGATAAGCTGTGGATCGCTGGCGTAACGGTAAAATTCACCCCGTTGCTAACGTTAGCTCCTACGTTTACCTTTACATTGCCTGTTGTGGCTCCCGTCGGCACGGAGGTGTCGATCGAGGTATTGCTCCAGCTTGTGACGGTCGCAATCTTTCCGCCGTTGAATGTAACGGTACTGGAGCCTTGCGTTGCTCCGAATGCGGTGCCCGTGATCGTCACCGCTGCGCCAATCGGCCCTGAGATGGCAGAAAGGCTCAAAATTCCTGGCGTCACCGTAAACGCAACGCCATTTGACGTGAAACCACCAACCGTAACGATAACATTCCCCGTAGTAGCACCGGCGGGCACCGCGACTTGTATCGCGTTCGCCCCCCAAGCTGTAGGAGTAGCGGTCGTCCCATTAAAGGTGACTGTGCTTGTTCCTTGCGTCTACCCGAAAGTCGTGCCGTTGACAGTGAGAGCCGTACCCTCCGGGCCAGAGGTCACCGAGAGATTGCTTATAGCAGGAGTAACCGTGAAAAGCACTCCGTTACTGTTCTGACCTCCAACTTGCACGACAACGTTCCCCCGAGTAGCACCGGCTGGCACAGTAACCGCAATCGAAGTTGCGCCCCACGTGCTTACTGTCGCCGTTTTTGCATTGTTGAAAACAACTGTGCTTGAGCCCTGTGTCGATCCGAAATTGGTTCCGGTGAGCGTCACCGATGCACCGATGGGACCGGAGTTCACCGAGAGACTTGTAATGCTGGGCGCTTGAGCTCTCACAGGCACTGACGCCAATAGCACGGCGCAAAAGAGGAGGGCAATTGAGGTCATGCCAGTCACTGGCAATTTGCTGTCACTTCGAGGACCCAGAGTGGTGCTCTCGTTTGCTACACGTGAAAAACCCATAGCTATGCTCCTCCCTGCCACGACCTCGCTTGGTGGGCCGTTGCCGGACAGTGAATCCGATCTGCAATGTAGGAGGAAGATCGCAGCCAGATTTCAGGCGGACTAATAGTCTCCGCGCCTGATCAATCGTGCCCGCGAATGCTTGGCAACGTAGACCCTCGGCGTCTGTCGCGTCAATGTATAAGTTGGTTCGTCCGTTAGATAGAAAATCTCGAAGAACTCGGAAACAACTAGGGAAAAACTGGGAATAGCCGGGGAAGGTCCCCATTTTTCGACTAGGATCATTCTTTTCCACAACACGATGTGACATCTGACCTTGCACTCCACAATCGAATTGTCCGATCATGGCTCCGCGTTAATCTGCAAGAGGGCAGCGTCGCATCACGCAAAACCTTGCGGCTCAAGATTTTGCCCGTAAGCGATTGTGCCCCTTGGATCAAATCGCGATTTTCGCGCAACATGATGATTGCAATAGATCGGGGGAGGGGGGGTATACCTTCAGAAAGGAGCAAAGGCCCAAAACAGGAAAAATGACCGCCGGATATCGAAAGCCATTAGCGAGCCGATGCAAAGCGTGCCAGCTTCATCGCGCGCAACCGTTACCTGCGTGCCTTGACTCTCCGCTTCCCTGCCGATTAACTTCGCTGTAAGTAGAAATTTGTCTTCCAGCGAGGGAAATTTTGCCGCAGCGTCCGATTGTCACGCTCACCACCGATTTTGGAACCAACGATTATTTTGTCGGCGCCCTGAAGGGCGTCATTCTCGACATCGTGCCCGAGGCGGCGATCGTGGATATTTCGCATGCCGTGCAGGCTTATGACGTGCTCGACGGCGCGCTGACGATCTCGGCGACTTATTCCTACTTCCCAACCGGAACGGTCCATATGGTCGTGGTCGATCCCGGAGTCGGCACGACGCGCCGGCCAATCATCGCCTCAAGCGATGGCTATCACTTCGTCGCTCCCGACAACGGCGTGCTCTCGATGGTCTATGCCAAAGAAGAGCGCATCCACGTGCGGCATATCACGTCCGAGCATTATTTCCGCCAGCCTGTCAGCAACACGTTTCATGGACGCGACATTTTCGCTCCCTGCGCCGCCTATCTCGCCAAGCTGGTCGACTCGCACAAATTCGGCGAAGAGATTGAGGACTATGTAAAGTTCGCCGCGCCGAAACCGAAACCAGCCGGTGACAACCGCCTCCGCGCGGTCGTATTGAAAGTCGATCGCTTCGGCAACCTGATCACGAATATCACGCCCGAGGATGTTCCTGTTTTATTCGGCGGGAAATCGTCGTTCAAGATCGTTGTGGGCAGCAAAGAGATCACCGAAATTCGCAGCTCTTTCGCGGAAGGCGGACCCGGAGAAGTCTTCGCCATCATCGGCAGCATGGGCTATCTTGAAATCGTAGCCAACCGTGCCGCCGCCGCGCAGATCACGGGAGCGGGCAAAGGCAGCGAAGTCAGTATTCTCCTCGGAGAAGCCGCCGCGGCGGGCAAGGGCGCATAGATTAGTCGCGAATCCCGAGTCCCTGGTCGCGAGTTTTTGAGCCCTGCTCTTTGCTTTTTTTTCTAATGCACCCTATGATTTTTTCGCGCCGGGATGAACATACCGTTCCATCTCGCCCGTCCATTTCAGAAAACGCCACAGTTCGCTGCGCTCGCGCCACATGAACTCCCAGAATTCGAGAAAGCCAATCTCCTTCATCTTCACGCCCGTATAAGTTTCAATCCGCCAGAGAAGAAACGGGCTTCGCCACGGAGCCAGACGATGCCCCTTCGTGGCATTCCACAGAAAACGCAGACGGCAGCGCATGGGAAACATCTTAGCGGGAACCGGTGTCCGCTGGGAATTGCGGTCTAGAGGCGCTGAGACTGAAGATAACATCTGACACCTTCATCCTCCGCGCTCTTCGCGGGCAGTTCTTTGCGGCCTTGGCGGTTTAAGCGCTGGCAGTTAAGAGCTTTGACCGCGAAGATCGCAAAGGATTCGCAGAGATCGCGCAGAAATTCTTCTGACTTGGCCATGCTAGAATTTTGTCTCTTCGGAACCCTCCATTCATGGCAGATTCAAACACCCGTCAGAAGGCTGAAGACCACTACTACGCGGCGCTCGACCTGATGGCCGACGGAAATCTCGATGCGGCAGTCGCGGCCTATCAGGAATCGCTGACCGCGGACCCATCTTTCACCGAAGCGATGCACGGCCTGGCGCGCGCTCTGCAGGATCTTGCGCGCTACGACGAAGCCATCGTTGTCGCTAACAAGATCGCAGAGATCGATCCCGATGACGTTCTCGCTCACACCAGTCTTTCGGTCCTCTACCAAAAGAAAGGCATGATCCCCGAAGCCGAGGCCGAGGGCGCGAAAGCGAGAGTCCTGGGATGGAAGCAGCAGTTGAAAGGTCCTAAGGCGTAGCTGTGAGTTGTGAGCAATGAGCTGTGAGCAATGCGCAATGAGCAGGAGCGACGAGCGATGCGCGGCTTCGAGCGAGTCCCGGATGACCTTCATCCACACTTGTAACGCCATAGAATCGCTGGCATTGTAGACGGCAGGATCGAGTCGCCATGCGTCCAGGCACACAACTTGAAATCTGCGAGGTCCGTGATGCCGCTCTGGAAGCGCCTGGGCAGGAAATTAACAACGGTGAAGTGCATCTCTGGCGGCGCAGTCTTGGGGCGTCGCCGCCGGCAATTGACGCGTGCTTTGCTTTGCTCGCGCCAGACGAGCGCGAAAAGGCGCAGCGCTTTCGCGTCGAGCGCCCGCGCAGCGATTACATCCTCACTCGCGGCACTTTGCGTTCGCTTCTTGCCGGATACCTGTGCCGAACGCCTCAGGATTTTTCGTTCCAGTACACGACCTACGGCAAACCGTTTCTCGCCGATCACCGGGAGTTGCAGTTTAACGTTTCACATACCGATGGCTTGGCCCTGTTGGCGTTCGTGCGTGATCGCGAAATTGGAGTGGATGTCGAAAAGGTGCGCGCGCAGAGTGACGTGAAGAAACTGGCCGAACGCTTCTTTTCCGATCGCGAGCGTGATGGTCTGCGGGACCTGGCAGGAGAAGAATTGCACGCCGCATTTTTCCGATGCTGGACGCGAAAGGAAGCCTACATCAAAGCGAAGGGCGATGGACTTTCGCTGCCGCTGCATCAGTTCGATGTTTCGGTCGCTCCGAATCAGGCTCAGGCGTTGCTTGCAACCAGACCCGATCCCTCCGAGGCTGGACGCTGGAAAATATCTGACGTTCCCGTACAGTCAGGGTATGCAGCCGCAGTGGCGATTGAACAGAAATCTGCGGGAACTTAACTCCGGCAAAGCCGGACAATGTTACCTTCGTCACTAAACGGTGTTCAGGAAGCCGTCTGCAAGAAATTTCATACAGCGTTTCCACGAGAGACGAGTTCATTTCCACGCTACTGCAAGGAATTGCATATCTGTCGATCCAGAGCGATGCTTTTCTGAAAAATATCGATTTAAACCTTTAATCCTTATCAATTTACAGTACAATGACAAAACCCGCTGCGGCACGGCACGTGCGTGCAATAAGCGTAGCGAATTCTTTGTTGTACACTGGTAACAATTTTGGGTCACAAACCCGCGGCAAGGTTAAAGTCTCGTTAGCAAATCCCCCCGATAGCACTCTGGAAGTCAGCATGGATTCCTTCGCGAGACGCTGAATTTTACATTGCACTACATTTCAAATCGACGAACCTGGGAGGTTCACGCGCTTGTCTGCTTCGACTAGTCATTTGATTGCTCCGCACGGCGGCGAACTCATCAACCTGATTGTTGCGCCGGAAAACGCCGCAGAACTGAAAGCCCACTCTCGCGAGTGGCCATCTTGGGACCTAACAGCCCGCCAGGTTTGTGACCTGGAACTTCTGATGAGCGGAGGCTTCTCTCCGCTGACCGGCTTCATGACCAAAGCCGACTACGAAGGCGTCTGCAACAACATGCGCCTGGCCAGTGGAGTTCTCTGGCCGATCCCGATCACGCTCGACGTGACCGAAGATTTTGCGAAGAAGCTCACGCCCGGCAGCAGCAAAGTTGCGCTGCGTGATGCCGAAGGCGTGATGCTTGCCGTTTTGCACGTAGAAGAAGTCTGGCAGCCAGATCGCGCTGCGGAAGCTAAAGCGGTTTTTGGTACCACGAGCAAGGCGCATCCCGGCGCAAACTACGCGATGAACATCGGGAACCCTTGGTACGTCGGTGGTCGCTTGGAGGGCATGCAATTGCCTTCGCACTACGACTTCCGCACATTACGTCTGACGCCTGCGGAATTACGCGCCGAGTTCGCCCGCATGGGATGGCGCCGCGCTGTGGCGTTCCAGACCCGCAATCCTATGCATCGGGCGCACGTGGAACTTACCTTCCGCGCGGCCAAGCAGGTTGAAGCCAACCTGCTGATCAATCCCAGCGTCGGCATGACCAAGCCCGGCGATGTGGACTATTTCACCCGCGTACGTTGCTATCAGCTATTGCTGTCGAAGTTCCCGCAAGGCACGGTGAAACTCGCACTGTTGCCGCTCGCAATGCGCCTGGGCGGGCCTCGCGAAGCGGTCTGGCACGCGCTTATCCGCAAGAACCATGGCTGCACTCACTTCATCGTGGGACGCGACCATGCAGGTCCCGGTTCCGATCCGGAGACGAAGAAGCCCTTCTACGGTCCCTACGAAGCGCAGGAACTATTCAAGAAAAACGAGAAGGACATCGGCGTCACCATGGTCGACTTCCAAATGATGGTTTATCTGGAAGCTGAGGACCGTTACGTGCCCGATAACGAAGTGAAAAAGGGCGACAAGGTTCTGAATATCTCCGGCACGGAACTTCGCGACCGGTTGAACGAAGGCCGCGACATTCCAGCCTGGTTCACCTATCCGGAGGTCGTACAGGAACTGCGCCGCAGCTTCCCTCCTCGTAGCAAACAGGGCGTGACCGTGTTTTTCACCGGACTCTCAGGTTCGGGTAAGTCCACGATCGCGAATGTTCTGCTGACGAAGTTTCTGGAAGTCGGCGGCCGGCCGGTGACTCTGCTGGACGGGGACCTTGTGCGCAAGCACCTTTCGTCGGAACTCGGCTTCTCGAAGGAGCATCGCGACATCAATATCCGCCGCATCGGTTATGTTGCGTCGGAGATCACCAAGAACGGCGGCATCGCGATCTGCGCCCCCATCGCGCCCTATGACGCGACCCGCAAGCACGTTCGCCAGATGATCGAACCGCACGGCGGCTTCATCCTCGTGCATATCGCCACTTCGGTTGAAGTCTGTGAGCAACGCGACCGCAAGGGGCTGTATGCCAAGGCTCGCGCCGGTATTCTCAAGGAATTCACTGGGATTTCCGATCCTTACGAGGTTCCAGCGGATGCCGACGTGACCATCAATACCGGAGAACTCTCCGCCGAAGAAGCCGCGCAGGAAATCATTCTGCATCTGGAGCGCGAAGGCTTCATCGGCGTCAACGGGGCGACAGCGTAAGACTGCACACGGGGCCACAATGGAACTGCTCGTAGGCAAAATCCTGGTTGGGTTCTTTGTCGGCGTTCTGATTGGCTTGAGCGGCGTAGGGGGCGGCGTTCTGCTGCTCCCTGTGCTGATCTTTGGTCTGCGAGTTCCGGCGATCGTCGCGGTCGGTTCCGATGCCCTGTTCAATTTCTTTACGAAAATTCCCGCCAGCCTGCTGCACATCAAAAAAGGTACCGTACGCGGCAAGGTAGTCCTTGCGCTCGCACTGGGCAGCGTCCCCGGTTCGATTTCCGGAGTGAAGCTGCTGATGCACATTCGCCATCTCTACGGCGACGGCGTCAACAACTTCATCAAGACCGCGGTAGGCGTTCTGCTCATCATCGTTCCCATGCTGTTGCTGTTCCAGAAGCGGATCGAAGAAAAGATTGCGAACCGTCCGCCGACCATGAGGGGTTTCGCGGGTATGGCCGTGATCGGCCTGGTCGCCGGTTTCCTCGTTGGCATGACATCTGTTGGTTCCGGCAGCATCATCATGATGTTGCTGCTGCTGTTCTATAGCTTTCCGCCGAAGGTGAACGTGGGCACCGACATCGTCCACGCCGTCATTCTCACCGGCGTAACCGGCTTTATGCACCTCCGGCTGGGGAACGTCGATCCGTACCTGGTGGTCACGCTGCTGATTGGCTCCGTGCCGGGCGGGCTGATCGGATCGCATCTGGCCACAAAAGTCCCCATGCTGTGGCTGCGCCGTCTGCTCTGTGCCCTGCTGCTGATTACCGGGGCGCGCATGTTGTGGGCATAATCTCCACATAATTCAGGAAAACATGACTTCTGCTTACGCCGACATTTTGAAACGCATTGACGCCGCCATTGAAGCAGCCCGCCTGGTCTTCGAGCGGTTCACACCCGGAGCGATTGAAACCGAGTACAAAATCGGGCACGATCCGGTCACCGAGGCTGACCGAGCGGTGGATGCCGCCATGCGCAAAGAACTGTTGGGGGATGGCGAAGGCTGGCTTTCAGAAGAAAGCGTGGACGATGTTTCGCGCCTTGGCAGGAAGTACGTGTGGGTTGTTGATCCGCTGGATGGCACGCGCGAGTTTGTCGCCGGCATCCCTGAGTTTTGCGTCTCGATTGGATTCGTCGAAGACGGGCGCCCGGTAGCCGGAGGAATTTACAATCCGGCAACGAAAGAGAAGATCATTGGCGCCATCGATTGCGGCGTGCTCTACAACGGCCAGTCCGCGAAGCCGAGCCAGCGAACGGAGCTGAAAGGATCATTAATTCTCGCCAGCCGCAGCGAAGTGAAACGTGGCGAGTGGGAGCAGTTCAAGGGCGGCGACTATCAGATTCGCCCCATGGGCTCCGTCGCGTATAAGCTAGGCCTGGTCGCCTCTGGAAAAGCCGAGGTCACTTTTACCCTGACGCCAAAAAACGAGTGGGACGTCGCCGCGGGCGTAGCTCTTGTCGAAAGCGCCGGAGGCTTCACCAGCACCCTCGACAATAAGCCTCTGCAATGCAACCGCAAAGACCCTCTGCTCTCTGGATTGCTGGCCAGCGGCCCCTTCCTGCGCGATCAACTGCTCGATGCGGTAGTGGCGCACATTCCAGCGTCTGCGGCTAGCTCAAGGCGCGCATAGGCGCTGCTCCGGCTGCGAATTATGGGACAATGCCGGAACTATTGGCCCGCGGTTCCTTAACCGCGTACTTCAGCAGACACCACAAAGCGCGGAAGCCGTCTTTCCAGCCGATTTTCTTGCCTTCGGCGTAGGTCCGGCCCCAATAGCTGATTCCCACTTCATAGACCCGTAGATCGCGTTTCGCAATTTTGACCGTGATTTCCGGCTCAAACCCGAAGCGGTCCTCCTCAATAGGGATCGACTGAATGATCCCACGGCGGAAAACCTTGTAGCAGGTCTCCATGTCGGTCAGGTTCAAATTTGTAAGCATGTTCGAAAGCAGCGTCAGAAGCGAGTTTCCGACCGAATGCCAGAAGTACAGTACGCGGTGAGGTCCGCTGCCGAGAAAGCGCGAGCCATACACGACGTCCGCCTGCCCAGTCTCCAGCGGGCCGAGCAATTGCTGATAGTCCCTGGGGTCGTATTCCAGGTCCGCGTCCTGGATGATGACGTAGTCGCCAGTGGCCTCCTGAATTCCGCGGCGAAGCGCCGAGCCCTTCCCCATGTTCTGGGGCTGAAGGAAGACCCGCATTTGGGGATACTGTTTTTCCAGATTCTCCAGAATGTCGCGCGACCCGTCTCTGGAGCCGTCATCCACGCAAATCAACTCGATGTCCAGCTTAACTAAAAGGACGCGCTCAATAACCCTCTCAAGCGTCGCTTTCTCGTTATAGACCGGCATCACGACAGAAAGTTTCATGGGACCTTAATCCTGGAAATTGAACCTCTCCGATTATTGGCTTTGTAGACGGATCTCATCCTCGGTTGATCCGGACGCTACCATGGGCAACGCACACGAAGCGTAAATGCCGCGTTCCATCCACGAAAGTATCCTCGAAACCTGACTCGCCGGACGGACGGAGAATGCCTGATGACTTAAATTGATATCGAATCTTAGCACGGCAAGAAATCGAGAAAGGTGCCTGAAAAGGCGCGTATCAACGCAGGAAACGTTCGACTACGATTCATCGCAGCGTGCGCAACTTCTTCACATTTTGCGGCGCGCTACTTTCTTCCCGGTTCCATCTGGGCGTTCAAAATCGAGAACGATTACCTGCAGCTGCCGGCGACCGGCTTGTCGGGCAGAAAATGGAATAACCTGCTAACGAAGAGTCGCAGGTTAGGCGGCAAATCTTGCTTGCAATCTAACCTGCAAAGAAGGACTGAATAGTTTGGATTAGTCCGCCGCGAATTCTTGCTTGGGTGGATTGCTCTCTTGCTGCTGCTTCACTGCGCGGTTCGAAGGCAGGCCAGCATCGCGGATCTTATAAAGTAACGCGCGGTAGCTGATGCTCAGCGCTCGCGCCGCCTGCTTGCGGTTCCAGTGGCAATTCTGAAGGACTTTCAGAATAACTTTGCGTTCCAACTCCCGTACGGCCTGGCGAGTCAGCTTCTTCAGAGAGATCTGCCCATCGACGGGAATCTCGGTGTTGAAGAAATCCGGGCTGCGCGGCGACAGGTCCGCTGAGATCACTTCTTCATTGCCCAAAATCACGTACCGTTTGATCAGGTTTTCCAGCTCGCGAATGTTTCCCGGCCAGTGATACTTCCGCAGCACCGACATCATCTCGTGCGACAGCGGCTTGGCGCGGCAGTTGTATTTGCGGTTGTGGTGCTCGAGGAAATAATCGACCAGTTCGGGAATGTCCTGCGCGCGCTCGCGCAGCGCGGGCATGTGGAGATTCACGACATTGATGCGGTAGAACAGATCGGAGCGGAATGTTCCGTTTTCGATTTCCTGCTCCAGCTTGCGGTTAGTCGCGCATACGACGCGTACTTCGACTTTCTTGTCTTCCTGCGCGCCGATGCGGCAGAACTGCCCGTCCTGCAAGAGTTGCAGCAGCTTTGACTGGAGCGACATGTCCAGTTCGGAAATTTCGTCAAGAAATAAAGTGCCGCGGTGCGCCATCTCGACGCGGCCCGGCTTTACTCCATAGGCGCCGGTGAACGCGCCTTTTTCATATCCAAACAGCTCGCTTTCGAGCAGGGTTCCCGGAATCGCGGGGCAATTCACCTTTACCCACGGTCCGGTGCGCCATGGCGAGGCCATGTGGATCATGCGGGCAATGATGTCTTTGCCCGTCCCGCTCTCGCCTTGAATGAGCACGGGAACGTTCGCTCCGGCCAGTTTCGCAAGCCGCTCGCGCACGGCCTGCATGGCTTCGGTTCGGCCAAAAACGATCGAGTCGGGAGGCATTTCTCCCAAAGGCTGGACAAGCGTGTTCACACTTCCAGTTGTCATGGCTGGTTTCTATTCTGAGGGAGGCCCTTACAAGTGCATCCCGAGCGCCAATCGCGCGAGACCCGCTGCGGAATACCCAAATCTAGAGTATCTGATTGAGGAGTATCAACTTACCAAAGAACCACAGCGAGGAACGGCGGTAACTGCGGAACATGCGCAAGCGTAACACTTTGGTGGGGGACAACGGCAAACATTTTCACACGCTGGAAAGAGCTTTCTTCTGCCGGGCGCGACTTCCATCGGAAAGCGGCCGGGCGAACTTCAAGCCGAGGAGGTAGCAACCGTCTGCGGGCGTGCTGCGGAGGGTTTTGGCCGAGAGCGTCCGCGTGGCCCTTGGCAGAGGCGCCAGAACCGCTTCCGGGGCGCTTGGGATCTCCAGTTGGATTTGCGCAATCGCAGGCAAAGCGCGCCGAATGGCAAGGAGCATTCCCCCGGCGCTGACGTTGAGAGCCGTGGCGAACTCGACCGACTCTTTCCCCTGCTCATCGAGGCTGCGAACAAAAACGGGAATCGCCAAGGGTAGTCGGGCCCATTTGCGCCTGTCGCTTTGCTGGCTGGTGCCGTTCATTCCACGTCTCCGTGCCACACGAATTCGCCCTTACAAAGCACATATTGGGCCAAATCCTGGGTGAATGCTGTCGGAAAGTCGGAACAAAAGCCGTCATCTCTTCGACTTCGAGGGCAAAATCTACAAAAGAACCGAAGATTTCGGCTGCTTTGTTCGCCTTTTATTCGCTTGCAAGAATGGCGGCTCCGCTGGCTGTCGAAGCCCGAAAGTGCAAGGTTTTGCTACACTTGGGTAATTCTGTTGTCATTTTCAATTGACAACCTAATACCGGTGCCTTACGATTTTTCTACCGCCACTCCTGTTGACAGTGCGGTTCCCCCTTCTCCCCGCGTCAACCTGTGGATTTCCTCATGGCCTCGACTCGTGAGAATACGTGTCTGACAGACGCAGGGACGGCTGCCGAAGCCTCGCCTTCGACATCATTGCGAAGCGACAGCGACGTGCCAAATCCCGAGAACCTGCTCCAGGAGTACAAAGAATTGCGCGAACGCCATCTGCGCACGACCAATGCATTGGCTTCAGCGGCGCACGATCTCAAAACTCCGCTTTCGATTCTGAATGGTTATGTGGAATTGCTTCAGAGCGAGAAGCTCGGAGCCGTCAGCGAACGCCAGCGCGAAGTGCTGCAAGACATGCGCGACAACGGCAAGCGACTGCAACAGTTCATCGAAGATTTTCTGACCTTCAGCGCGCTTGAAACCGGCGGACTGCGCATGAAGTTCGACTCGGGCAACGTTAACGACTGTCTGTCGGGCGTCTGTAAGTTATGGTCGAACCGCTTTCAGGAAAAGGCCATCGCGCTTTATTTTCTGGCGAATGACAAGCTGCCGGATTTTCCACTCGATTCGCCCAAGCTCGAGCGCGTCATCTCGAACCTTCTGGAGAACGCATTCAAGTTCACGCCGCAGGGCGGAACAGTGTGGCTACACGCGGAGCCGTATATGTGGGAGCGCCGCGCTGCGTCCCTGCCTTCTAAGGCGGAGCGTCGGCAGAAGAATCTAGCGCATCCTAACTCGGTGAAGGTGAGCGTCTCTGACACGGGACCGGGAATTCCAGCGGAGTTTCATGTGGAAGTCTTCGACGACTTCTTCCGTCTTCCCGGGACCGAAGAACAGGAAGGCATGGGACTGGGCCTGGCGATCGCCCGGCGGCTCGTGCAAGGCATGGACGGAAAGATCTGGGTCGAGAGCGATTCCGGAGCGGGCTGCAAGTTTTCGTTTCTTATTCCCTATAAACCAGTTCCGTACAAAACTCTTCCGTGTAAACCAGTTCCGTATAAACCGGCTATCGCCGGCAGCAAGAAGAACTCGGGGACCCCAAGATGAAGACTACCGCCAAGATCCTGCTGGTCGATGACGAACCGGGAATGTTGCGTTATATCAAGACCCTGCTCGAAGTTGACGACTACAAAGTCGAGACGGCGACCACGGGCGAAGAGGCCCTGGAAAAAGTCGAGAAGGGGCTGGAGCCAAATCTTGTTCTGCTCGATGTGCTGATGCCGGGAATCGACGGCTTGCAGACTCTCGAGCAACTCCGCCAGAAGCAGCCTGGATTGAAAGTTGTCATGCTCTCGTGCGTGAATGACACGAAAAAAGTCGTGCAGGCGATGAAGCTCGGCGCACAGGACTATCTGACCAAGCCGTTCCAGAAGGCTGAACTCGACGCTGTGATCGACCTGAGCCTTGGCCAGGGTAAGCAAACTTATAGCGGCGAAGTGGAAGAACTTTCGGAAGACACGTTTTTCATCGCAGCCAGCCCGCAAATGCGCAAGATTCGCTCGCAGGCCGCGCTCGTGGCAAATGTAGACATTCCCGTGCTTCTGCTGGGCGAAAGCGGAACGGGAAAAGAAGTGCTGGCGCGCCTGATTCACAAGCTGTCTCCCCGCGCGCACCGCACGTTTCTAAAGGTGAATTGCGCGGCGGTCCCGGCCGACCTGCTGGAAAGCGAATTGTTCGGATACGAACCCGGCGCTTTCACAGGCGCTACGCATGCCAAGCCGGGCAAATTCGAAATCTGCAACCGGGGCACGATCCTGCTCGACGAAATTGGCGAAATGCCGCCGCAGCTGCAGGCCAAGCTGTTGCACGTTTTGCAGGACGGACAATTCTCGCGTCTCGGATCGCGCTCTGTGGTGAAAGTTGACGTGCGTATTCTGGCTGCGACCAACATCAATATTCCAGAAGCGCTGGCGAACAAGCGACTGCGCGAAGATCTCTATTACCGTCTGAACGCATTCACATTGAGCCTGCCGCCGCTGCGGGAGCGCAAAGAAGAGATTCCGATTCTGCTGAAGCACTCGATGGCGCGAATGTCTGAGCAGTATGCGAGACCGCCGCTGCCGCTTTCACCGGCGCTGCTGCAAGCGTGCCAGAACCACAACTGGCCTGGCAATTTGCGCGAGCTGAACAATTTTCTGAAGCGCTACCTGATTCTTGGCGACGAGAGTCTCGCCGTCACCGAACTTCTGCCGAAGAACGATGGCAATGGCGGCGTAAGCGGGGACTCCGGCAGGAACGGGGATTCCGGCGGATTGAAATCGCTGGCCCGCTCTGCCAAAGATGAGGCCGAGGCGGCGGCGATCACGCAGGCGCTGGAACAAACTAACTGGAATCGCAAGCAGGCCGCGGCGATGCTCCAGATCAGCTATAAGGCGCTGCTTTACAAGATTCGCCAGTACGGGATCGCTGAAGCCAAGGGCGGACACCACAAGCTCTCTGCGGGAGCCTAGCGCTAAGTCACCTCAGCGGCTGAAGCCGTTATTGATTGTGCTCGACTTACGTCGCGGCTTAAAGCCGCGACCTTTCAAATCCATTGCTGCCAGTGGGTGTTTCCGCACACTGTGAAGCGCGCCTAGAATTCGCCTTAACGGCTAAGAGCCGCAACAAAAAAGCGAGCACTTACCGCAGCGCTGCTGAAAGAAAAATCCCACGTTTTGGGCGTGGGATCTTCTTTGCACAATTTCAACGAAGCTATGGCACATTCAAAATGATCGTCTGGCTCTTTGAGTCATTTCCCGAGGTTGCGGTCACGGTGATCGTATAGCCCCCTGCTGGTGTCCCGCTCGGTGGAACCTGCGTGTTGGTATGGCTGCACGCGGGCAAGAACACGAAGAGAGCGAGGACCAAACACAGCATCATGACGCCTGCAATCCTCCGGCGGCGGCCACCGATGCCAATCGTGAGTATCAATCCCGGGACCATCAGTCCCATGCCAAACAAGAGCCTCGGGAAGAGGATGGAAGCGGGCGTCACCACGGGCCGTGGCTGTGTTGACACGCTGAGGACCGCCGTCGCACCGCTCGTGCTCTGTAATGTTATAGGGGGGTTGGGAGCAAAGGTGCAGATCGAGTTTGCGGGCTGTCCGGTGCAGGAAAGGGTGACGTTTGAAGTGTAGAGAGGATGCGGGGTCAACTGCACTTGATAAGTCGCCGTATCCCCCGCGGCAGCGATGCTTTGGTTTGCGGGCGAAACGTTCAAACTGAAATCCGACATCTGCGCCGAAACTGAAGTTTGCGCCAGCACGATATTGCCCGGTCCCATCACCTGCACCGTGCCGCCATTAAATGTTGCTGAGCTGCCGTCGGGATTACCGGTGGGAACAACAACAATCGTGACTGTTGCTGTGGAACCGGATTGGAGTGAGGGGATCGGGCAACTCACGCTACCGTTGCTTGAAACCGATCCGCACGATTGAGAGGTGGAACTCGCCGAAGAAAAAGCTACCGGGACCCCGGTCACGTTCGAGCTTAGATTATCGGTGACCACGATGTTGTTCGCCAGATCGGGGCCGTTGTTGGTGATCGTATACGTAAACGTCGCCGGGTTCCCCGCGCTGATAAATGTCTGGCTCGATCCGAGCGTAAGGACGCCCTGGACCGAAAGGCTCACGGCCGTTCCTAACTGTGTGACAAAGGCGTCGTATCCGCCGCTGTTGGTTGTGCCCGTGGAGAGAGGCAAGGCGACATGCAGATCCGGCGAATTCGTCTCGCCAGCCACGTATGTGTTCTGGTTCACGTCGAGCGCGATGCCGGTACCGGAGTCAATGCCGCTTCCGCCGAAGTAGTTGGCCCAGGAGGCGATTGTGGTCTGTCCAACAACTGCGACCGTGTTCAGGCGCGCAACGAACGCATCCTGCGTTCCGTTCAGCGTGCTTTGAATTGAGTTCGGGTTCGGGGAAACCGGGAAGTCTGTGGATTGCGTCCAGCCGGTTACCAATGCGCCGCTGGCGGAATCTACTGTGATTGCGAGGCCCGCTTCGTTTCCGCTTCCGCCCAGGAACGACAAGTAGTTCAGCGCCACGTTGACTGGAGTGCCGGTGGTGTTCGTGGGATTCGCCAGGCGGGCGACAAAAGCATCGTTCGCTGGATTCGCAGGCGGTACACAAGATGCGGCCGCCACGCCAGGTTGGTCAAGGCAAGGCTGATAGGCCGCCGAGGTGGCGAGGGTCGTGGTGCCTTTCCCGATGTCGAAAGAATTCGTCGTACCGACGATATAGACGTTAGCTGCGCCCGGATCCAGAGCTACACCGGAACTCGAGTCCGTTCCCGTTCCGCCAACATAAGTGGACCACTGCAACTGCTGGCCCTGGGACGCGTTGGGATTGAGCTTCGCCACAAATGCATCGGAGGCGGTCTCGGTTGTGCTAGTCGTACACGATAGAGGATTGACGATGGTGGCGGGCGGAGCCTGATCGAGACAGGGCTGAAAAGCGTTCAGTATGGGGAAGTCGGTGCTGGCGCAACCTGCGCAACCGGTGTAAGTAAAATTCGTCGTGCCGCTGAAATAGACGTTGCCGGTCGTATCCACGGCAATGCCGCCGCCTGTGGCGATCGGCGTAGAAGTCTCAAAGTTCGATCCACCGAAGTAGGTCGAGTACGCGATGCTGCCAAAGCCGGCAGCGGTGGTATTCACCTTGGTCACGAAAAACTGGATCGAGGACCGGGGAATGTTCTGATATGGCAATGCCTGGGGCAGGGTACTCGCCGGAAATTGATCCGTGGTGGTAGCGACATCCTGGGACGTTGTCGTTCCCGTTACGAAGAGGTTGCCGAGCGCGTCAATGGTCATGCCGCTGGCGATGTCCGTGCCGTTTCCCGACAGGTAAGACGAGTATTTCAACGATGTGGCAGTAGGATCGAGTTCCGTTACGAAAACGTGTGATGTTCCGGTACTTCCCGCCTGGGCAGTGGCTTGATACGCATTCGATCTCTGGGTGGGAAAATTGGTAGAGGAAGTCGTCCCGGCCAGAAACGCATCTCCCGCTCCGTCAACCTTGATGCCCGCGGGGGCGTCGGTCCCGTCTCCTCCGAGGTAAGTCACGTAGTCGAGGGCAGCCACGATTGAACCGAGCGGAGGCGTGATCTTGGCTACATAGACGTTCTGCGCGCCGGCCAGCGTGGTCTGGAGGGTTCCGCTCGCGGGAAGATTGGGCGAGTTCGTCGATCCTGCAACGTAGATATTGAAGCTGCCATCCACGGCAACCGACGTGGAGTGCTCGTCGCCGCTGCCGCCGAAATAGGTCGAGAAGCTCAGGATGGGATCGATGACCAGTTCGCGCGAACGGTCGTAGGCGCCGATGGAAAATCCGGCGCGGTTCCTTCCGCGGAGAACAAACGCACCATCGATTGTCTTTTTCTGCCCGCCAATCTCCTGATAGATGCGAGGGGCTTCGAGCTGAACGTTTCCGCCTGCCGTCCGGATGAGCAGTGCGCCGTCTTGTACTTCAAGCTGCTTTGCACCATTGAATTCCAACTCCGCCTGAGATGGATCGGAACCGGGCGCTACCTGAAAGTCGTATTCGAGGTGTCCCTGATTTCCGTAGAAAACCAGGTCGATTCCGGGATAGACGTCCTCGTAACGGACGCGACCGAACTGCGGCACGCCCGTACGCCACTTCGCCGGATCATTGCCAAGGATGTAGTTGCTCTTCCCGGGAAGCGGATTCGCAGCAGCCAGACTTGGGTTGGGGTTCGCACCCGCCAGCTTCATCTGCAAGGAGTTCACTTTAACTGCGCCTTTGGGACCCTTCGCGGAGTGGACTGGATAAGAGGCCAAACTCAGAATCGCGCCTTCAGATCCAAGGAAGATGCTGTATCCAGAGCCGCGGGCCACAAACTTCGCTCTGGGATCGGCAGGATCAAGACTTGCCTGTCCCTGGTTAGGCTCGAAAATCAGAGGCAAGCCATTGAATACGGACGTTGCCCGAGCCTGCGCTTGAGCATCTGCCGGTGCGTTTACGAAACCCTGTGTGATTCCGCTTTGCCCGGCAATGGTGGGAACTGCCGCATTCTTTGACGCGGAGGCGACGGCTTCCGGACCCCGGGAGGCCAGCCCGAGAAACGCGCATCCTACGGCCAGCAAGACCATTCCGGCGGCCACAACGCGCCAACCTGCCAAAGACCTTTCCCAGGATGTACGGGCCCAGGACTTTTCCCACCTACGGCAATCAACGTTCACGCGTGTTCCTCCGGTGCAGTTGAAATCAGGTGTCCGCTCAATCCGCATTCGTTACAGTCCGTCTTCGCCCGATCATTTGCGGTGATCAATGGTGAAATGAGAGAAGAAGCGCGAGTCTATCCGGGCCTCGCTTCAGCGCACTGGCAGAGCGAGCCTCTCCCGCAACTTGCTGGTCACTAGAACTGGCGGAAAAAATAAATAACTACTTAAACATCTTACGGATAGACAAGTCAAGCCAACCGCCGCCTCGCGCCCGTGCCCCCGCCACTCCAAGCTCGTCAGATGCGCGGCATCCTGTCGAAAGATGCCGGTAAGGACACAAAACGTTATCAACTTCTGCAACCGCTTGCGTAGGAGTTGAGAGCGGCTGGTGTCAAGATGAGCAAACCCTGTGAAATTCCGCGCAGTTTTATGGCGATCAACCGGGAGCTCTGGAAGAGCAATTGCTTGAGCCGAGAGGAACCCTCCCGCAAGTGCAACTGCCGGTCGCGACGTGGACGCATTCGTTTCGAATTCCGAACACATTGACGAATTGGACGGTACCGCGCGGTTTTGCTGTTGCAAACTGCTGACGATTCTATAATTGAGGGATAGATTTCGTTCTGACTCTGGCCATTTAGGCGGTGCGCGATGCTGGCTTTATCCAGTTCACGAGCTGTCGAGCCCGAACATGCAGGCAAACTCACAGGACCGGCGGATGATGCGGCGCTTCGACATGCGCCTTCCGGCGATTGTGCGGCTTGAAGACGCCAATGAGCTCTACACCGAAACCCAGAACGTAAGCGCCCGCGGGGTTTTCTTCTACCTTGACCGGATGGTCGAGGCGGGCACGAAAATCGACGTCACGCTTACCTTCCCGCCGCACGTGACGCTCACGGACCCCGTCCGGGTGCGGTTCAAGGCGCGCATCATTCGAGTGGACGATCCGCTGCCGTCATCCCGCGTCGGCACGGCAGCGATGATTGAAGAGTATGAGTTTCTGAAGTCGAATGGCTCGGCAGATTTTGTGTCGGCGCTGCAAAAGGAATGGAAGGAAGTGAATTGAGTTGGAGGGGGGCCGGACAGTGTTGGCCAGCAGTTCAGGATTCGTATCAGGGCACGGCTTTAGCCGTGCCGCTCAGTGGCGCAAGAATGAAGGGCTTTAGCCCTGTGGCGCGGGGTCAACTTCAAAACCGGGAAATGCCGATGAATATGGGGACCCCTCTGCTATCCACGCCAAGCCTCGTTCGACCGGATTATTCCGTATGTACTCCGCGACTCTCGAATAGGCCTCCCCTTCATTGATCCGTAGTTCGGAATCCCCTTTGCCAAACCGGCGCTCGAAAACCCAGTTCCTTTCCGGCGCGAGACGCAAATCAACCTTTATCAACTGCACGGCCTTCTCGATCGTCATGCTCGAATCGACCGTCAGCAGCAGATGGAAATGGTCAGGCATGACGACAAATTCATGGAGATGACATTTGTTTTGTTCGCGATATTCGTAGAGCACACCAATAAACAGCCCTGCGGAGCGGTCAGGCTGCAACAAGTTTCGTTTTTCTGAGATGGATGATGTTACGAAAAACGTGCGCGAGCCAGCCAGAATCCGCGAGGGATCGGAATATCTAGTGGGTATCGACATTGCAGCGCTAAAGCCGGTTCCTTTTTTCGTAACGTGACGGCACGGCTGAAGCCGTGCTCCGATACGAACCCGGATCATCAGAAAGTCACAGGGTTGGTGGAGACAAGAGAAGAAACGCAAAATTTCTGGCTTTGTTTCGAACCGGGAATGTTTGTTCGGACTACTTATCTTTCTCTAGCTCTTTCAATTCTCGCTTTGCCCTGCCGAATCTGGTCATGAGCGTGCCGAGATAGAGTCCGTGAATGACCCAGGTCGCGATGTAGGCGGCAATCAGGAATTTTACAGCGTTCATCGTGTACTCCTGCTTAGAGGCATGCTTGCGCTCGCAGACGCGCCGGCCAGCGACTGCATGGCGTGCGCTTCTTCGACTTCACGCTGCATGAGTTCCAGCCGGAAGCGCGACCAGCAGACCAGGAATGCGAAGCAGAGAAAGGCCATCCAGCTCACCAGCAGCGTTTGAAGCATGCGGGGATCCATCGAGCCGCCGCCACCGATTACCGGCTGTGGATGTTGCGTTCGGAAAAACCAGATTGACAGATAGACGAGAGGCACGTCGAGCGCGCCGAAGACGGCAAGAGCTGCGGCCAACACTTGCGTCTGGGCGCTGTTGGAGAACTTTCGCAGCACGAGATAGCTCACATAGATTAGCCAAAGCACAAGGGTCGACGTCAGCCGGATGTCGCCCGTGGCCCACCAGATGCCCCACACCGGCCGCGCCCAGATTGGCCCCGTGATGAGCACGATCGTGCAGAAGACCACGCCAACTTCGGCGGATGTTACTGCCAGAACATCGAGCTTCTGTCCGGGGAATAGCCATCCGATCAGGAAATAAAATGCCGGGATCATCAAGACTGTGGTCGCGACCGCGCTTGGCTCCATCCCGGCGGGAATCTGCGCTTTGATTGGTGGAAGGTACGTCGCGATGACACCGAGGACCCCAATTGCGATCACGATCCATTTCATGACCGAGCGTGCCGACGGCTTTCCGCTCACCAGATACTGGATCGACGCGATGAAGTTGATGAAGAAGAGCAGGAACGCCGTCCAGGCCGAGGGCACATGGTAGTAGATGATGCGATAAACATCGCCTTGAAGCGCATCGGCAGGCGCAATCACGAGGGCGCGGTAAGTTGCATAGGCCAGGAACGCCGCGGTCAGTACGCACAGGATTGGGAAAAGTCGCTTCATTCCGCGTGCAGAACCGTCTCGAACAGGGCCAGACAAGCTGTAGTAAACACCACATCGTAGGTGAGAAGCAACACGATGTAAAAGCGCGCGGAGTTCTCGCCGGTGAGAATTGCTGTCGTTCCTGCGACCATTCCCAGCACCGCGGGAATAGAGATCGGGAACAGCAGCAGGGGCAGCATGATCTCTCGGCTGCGCGTACGCAGGGACATCGCGGCGAAGAACGTTCCGTTCACGACCAAGGCCCAGGTTCCGAGCAATCCGACTGGTATCAACTGCCATGCGGGGCCGAGCACGTGCAGGTTGTAGAAGATCACGAATAGCGGGGCCATCAAGGCCTCGAGCACGCTGACAAAAATAAAATTTCCCAGGACTTTCGCGAGAAATAACGCATTCGCGGGCGATGGCGAAACGCGATAGGCGTCTAGCACCTGATTGCGCAGTTCGCGCGCCCAGGTCTGATTCAGCGCGACGACTGCGGCGAAAAGAAAGGCTACCCAAACCAGTCCGCCGACGATGTGCCGTGATTCTTCCGCTAACGGATCGAACGAGAAAACGAAAATCACGACTACCAGCAGCGAAAAGAACAGCATTGAGTTCAGCGCATCTTTCGAGCGCCATTCCAGGCGGATGTCTTTGATCAGCGTGGCAAGCGTGACTGACCAGAGCGAGGTCATTGCGCGACCTCGCTGTCTGGCCGCACGACGCTCGATGTGCGATCTACAATCTGGCCGGCCTGCATCCAGATGAATTCATCGGCAACACCTTCGAGCAGCAGGGCCTGATGCGTCACGACGAAGATTGTCTTGCCCGCGTCTCTCATGCCACCCAAGAGGGCAACCATTTCTCGCGCGGAGTGCGCGTCCACGTTGGAAAACGGCTCATCGAGCAGCAGCACGCGCGGGTCGTGCAAGATTGCCCGCGCCAGCGACATGCGTTGCCTCATGCCTTGCGAATATTGGCCGACTCCGCGCGTCAGGATCGGATCAAGTCCCACCGCGCGGATCACCTCTTCACATCTTGCATCGCCTTCGATTCCATAGAGACGGGCGAAGTAGCGCAGGTTCTCCATGCCGCTCATCTCGTCATAGAGCAGCGACGGGTGCGCCATGTATCCGATCTCGCGGCAGGCTTCTTTGGGGGATTTTCCGAAGATCGAAATCTTGCCTCGAGTCGGCGCCGCGAGCCCGGCGAGAGCCCGTAGCAGCGTCGTCTTACCCGCTCCGTTGTCGCCGAGGATGGCATGGAAACGGGCCGCATCAAATTCAGCCGATACTCCGCGCAGGGCGGCGAATCGCCCAAATTGCTTGACGGCGTTGCTGACAGTGATCGTCGAGGTTGTGGCTTGGGTCACGGGATGCGAGAGACGTTCGACAACTTCAGTCTAATGGAGGGAAGAATGGAGTTGCATTGTCACTTGAGGAACTGCAACAGGGCTCTGTGCCGCGACTGTCGAGCTTCGCTCGACTGGACAGCCGGGGGCGGCTGTCCCCACATGGCCATTTTTGAAATACGAGAGCTAGTTCGACATTCCTGCTGCTGGCGCGGGCTGGGCCTGGGTCATCGTCTTGGTGGGCTGGGCGCCCGGAGCTGCTCCAGGCTGCGGAGCATATTTCGATGCGCACTTGGCCTGAAGTTGCTTGGCGTGGAACACGCCATCGTGGCCGAAGTTGCCATCTGCCAATGCCTGCGACTCGTCTTTGAACGTATCCGGAGGCGCTTCGGTTCCGGTGTAGTCCACGGAGAGGTTCTGGTCTTCTTCGACCAGCACAAACTGTACGTGGGTCCCGATGCGTTTGATCGAGCCCGGCTTGACATTGCCGGCGACACGCAGGCGCTTGGCGTAGGCGCCGTCGCCCATCTTGTGCAGTTCTTTGATGGTGACGTAGTAGCTCTTGCTGTCCTGCACACCGGTGTAGGCCAAATAGCCGAGCAACAGAATGATGACCACCGTCGCTCCGCCGAATTTGAGATAGGTCTTGGCTTGGCTCGACATAGACTGCCCCGCGCGGAAAAGCCGCCCTTAAACTCTACCCTTCGGCCAACCGGGAATCAAGGTTACCGAAAATCGGGTGGTAGTAAATAATTTAAGAAGAGGCCAGGATTGCTGGCAGCCCCTGGCTTAAAGCTTTAACCACAAAGGACACGGAGGTTCACGAAGGATGATTTGGCCGTTCTTCTTCGTGACCCTTCGTGTCCTTTGTGGTTGACGATCTTTCCTGGGAGCCCTGCCAATCTTTGTCTTCGCTCGGAACAGCAATCAGAGTCCGCTAGAATGAATCAGGACTCAGGTTCATGATTCATCCCTGGCACGATGTCACTCCCGGAGACAAGCTTCCGCAGGAATTCGATTGCGTCGTCGAAATTCCATTTGGATCAAGTGTGAAGTACGAACTCGACAAGACCAGCGGCCTAATCCGGCTTGATCGCGTGCTCTATTCAGCGGTTTACTATCCCGCAAACTACGGATTTATCCCGCAGACCTTCGCTGAAGACGACGATCCGCTCGACGTGCTCGTGCTGTGCCAGGAAACGGTTGTGCCGCTGACCATCATTCACGCGCGGACGATTGGCCTGATGACCATGGTGGACGCGGGCAAGCAAGATCATAAGATCATCGCGGTCGCCACCCAGGACCCGGAGTTCAACTCTTATCGCGAAGCTGCGGAGATGCCACCGCATCGGCTGCTGATGCTTCGGCGATTCTTTCAGGATTACAAACTGCTCGAAGGCAAGGCGGTTGAAGTGGACGAAATCCTGCCCGCGGCCAAGGCTTATCCCATCATTCTCGACGCGCTTCACCGGTATAGCGACCAGCGGAGGAAGGGATTCAATAAAGGAATGCATTAAGAAGCGGCGGAAGAGTCTTCTGTCCAGTGAAACTTACCCCAGCGGCTGGAAGCCGCGTCGAGGCATAGCACTGATCGCAGCGCTGAAAGCGCTGCGTCACCCCAAACCGCTTCGCCACCCCAAACGCTTCGCCGTGATTCCGCCAGCGTCCTAACGCATCCTAATCCTCAGGAATAGCTAGCCGCCGATCGCCAAGGCGCGCTATTCCGCTGGCCCGACCATCTTCATCTTGCTCTCGACGCGGGTGTGCTCGAAGTTGGAATTCTCGAGGGCGATCGAGATGTTGCGATTGATGAAGAAGACCGCCCGCAGCCGGAACTCTGTGCCGAAAGAAATGGGAAACCAGACTCCATCGTCCTGGCGCTTGTAGGTTACGTTGAAGCCGATTCCGGGCACGTCGGTTCCGAGCATTGTCCGGACCATGAACGGGACGCGGCGGGAGAGTTTGGTGAAGACGCGGACTGGTTGAAATTCGGCCGCATCAATATAGGCCTCGCCCGCCCAAGTGATGTCGCTCTTGTCTTTCGGGCGAAACCGAATATGGTAGATATTTCGCCCGTCCTGGGTTTCCTGGCCGAGCAACTCGAAATCGTATTTCTTCTGCTCCTCGCTGGTGAGCGGGAACAAATCTTTCCCCAGACCGTCCTTGCTCTTGTCGTTTGTAAGGTCATCGCGAAAACCCTCGATCAGGCCGCCGTCCAGGCTACCCGTTTCCGGGACCGGC
Source organism: Candidatus Sulfotelmatobacter sp. (assembly GCA_036268025.1). Lineage (GTDB taxonomy): Bacteria > Acidobacteriota > Terriglobia > Terriglobales > Acidobacteriaceae > Sulfotelmatobacter. The sequence continues at coordinate 29,753 of DATAUY010000088.1, forward strand.
TCCCCCTCGAAGGTCTCGTATTTTCCCTTCTTCCAATAGCGTCCGGTGACGAGCTTGAGTTTCTTTTCCACGCCGTCCGGCTGCGGAATCATGTCGTAGTCGGTCGTTTCTTCACGCTGGAGCCTGCCGCCGGGTTTGTGGGTCAGCACGTGGATATGCTGGCGATAGACGTACTGCCTGCGAAGAGCTTCGCTGCGGTCCTGATTCACAGCCACGTGCGCCATGATCTCGGCGGCTGTGAGGGCAGGAGTTGTGTGGGGATTCGATTCCTGGCTTGCCGGTGCCAGCGACGCAGCTACCAGAAGAATCGTTAGTTTGACTGCCGTCATTCGCGTCACCAGCGAGCAATTGTCTCATCGGTATCTACGTAAGAAACGATCGTGGAGATGCAAGAAATTTTGGTGACGGCTGGCCAACGGATGTTAGGCGCTACCCCGGAGTCGGCGCGCCGAACCAAGTGGTTAGCGCGTCCGTAAGCCCCAACTGGGTTAAATCTCCCGCCCAGGCGACATATCCGTCGGGCCGAACCAAAACGGCTGTGGGAGCAGCGACCATCCCGAGTACCGGAAGCTCCCAATGGCCTGCGTATTTGGCGTCGATCAATTGAACGCGATGTTCCCACGAGGCGACGTCGACGCAGTGGGGCCCGCCGAAATTGAGAAGCACCGGCCGGCCACCGTGCAGCAGGGTGAAGGCGCGCACTAGGCCGTTGGCTGTGACCAGGTCGAGATCGGGCATGCGGCGCCCGACCAGCGGATGTCCCTCACCGAGATCGTAGTGAACATCCAGGCCGGACATCATCGCGAAGTATTGCGTGCGAGTTTCGTCCTTCTGCAGCATCTCGGTCAGCATCTCGCGTAAGGCGGAAATACGATCGTCACTACGCTCGATAGCGGTGAGCGCCATGGTGTTACGCAACACGCGGGCGCCGGCCGGGTGCCGCTCCGCATGGTATGTATCCAGCAGGGTCTCGGAAGATGCCCCATGGACCACCTGAGCCAGCTTCCAACCGAGATTTACCGCATCCTGGACACCGATGTTGAGTCCCTGTCCGCCGACTGGCGAATGCACGTGCGCCGCATCGCCGGCCAGGAGCACGCGCCTGTCCCGGTAAGACGCTGCCTGCCGCGCCATGTCCGAAAACCTGGAGATATAGGTAGCGTTGCGAAGACCATAGTCCGTCCCGTAGACGGCGGTAAGCGCCTCGCTAACGTCGCTGAGGGTCGGCTCGTCACGCTGCCCGATCTGCCGTTCATTGACCACGAGGCGTATGCGCTTGCCGTCCTCGAGTTTGGCCATCGCATTGATACCTTTTTCACCACGGCGGATGCCCCACTGCGGCTCTTCGGCCATCTCGACCTCCGCAATCAGGTAGCTCGTTGACGGGTCCCACCCTGGGAAATCGACACCTGCGATCTTCCGAACTAGGCTGCGTCCCCCGTCGCACCCAACGAGATACTTGGCCCGCAGTGACATGCCGTCTGAAAGCTCAACGTCCACGCCGGTGTCGTCCTGAGCAAAACCGGTCACCTCATGTCCCCGATTGATCGGCACTGCCAACTCGCCGACCCATTCCGTCAGGATGCGCTCGATGTGGGTCTGCCAGAGCGCGAGATAATAATTGTGGCGAGTCGGGAGGTCGCTGATGTCGAGGGTAGTACCCGCGAACGGCGCTCTCCGAATCATCTGCCCTTGCGAAATAAAGCGATCGGCGATACCGCGCTGATCGAGAATCTCGATGGTGCGTGAGTACAAGCCGCCTGCGCGCAAGCCCGCGAGATCCTGGCTTTCGCGCCGCTCGACAATGGCGACGTTGACACCCGCCAACGCCAATTCGCCCGCCAAGATCAACCCCGTCGGGCCTCCTCCGGCGATCACCACCGCATGCTCGATCATCGCCACGTTCCCGCTATTGGTTCAAAGTCCTCGCGCGATTCATGCGGCGACAACAACTCACGCATTTCGTGCCTCCCCTTCCCATAGATTCTGGCTTCGAGGGGCGATTATGCGGCACGACTCGGGCCTTGCCGCAAGTCCCCTGGAGCGTCATATACTGGTAATGGAAGGAGGGAGAGCTCTCCTTTTGCTTGCACTGTGGATGACACCAGACGCCGCTGCAAGCATCCGCCACCTGAGTGCTGACGCCACCGCACCGGCCACAATCTTCCGAATGCCCTTAGTAGATTACTTTCAGCGAAAACTGGATCTGCCGGGAGGTGCCGGCAGTTTTGCTGATGATCCCGAAGCCGCTGCCACGGAGAATATTTGACGGTAATCCGAAGTTCACGATGTTGAAGATGTTGAAGAACTCTGCGCGGAATTCCAGCGTCCCTAGTTCTCCGCTGCCGCGGTGTCCGAACGGCGTGTCCTTGATCACGGCAAAGTCATAGTCATGGAGTCCCGGCCCGCGGAATGTGTTGCGGCCGAGCGTGCCGAACCGGCCCTGATTCGGACCGGTGCCGCCCGGAAGATTGATCGGAATGTTGAAGAAGGAGGCGTTGTTTGTTCCTAGCCCGAAGTAATCTTCACGCACCGTGCGGCTCGTCGAGAAATGCGGCTGTGCGATTTGATCGGGCCTGTCCGTTCCTCCGGCGCCGGCTCCCGTCTGCTGGATTCCCGAATACACGCTGAATGGCGAGCCCGTGGTCAGGGTAGTGATGTTCAAAACCTGCCAGCCTCTGGTCAGCGCACGCGGGGCGCTGTGGAGGAAACCGACGCGATCCAGCGGCAATACTTGAATTACGCTGGCGGAAAATACGTGTGTGACGTCGAACGTAGACACGCCTTTTTCGGCCGACGGGTCCCACGGATTCTGGGGAGATGTCTGTAGCACCGTGCCGTTAGTACCGAGAAGTCCGCCAAGCACGGAACTGGTGTCGTCAATCGACTTCGAATACGTGTAGCTGGCTTGCAGGCCCAATCCCCAGCGCGCCGAATTCTTGTTCACACTCGACTGCAAGGAGTGATAAGTGGAGTGCGAACCGCTGGTCATGATCTGCTCCTGCCCGAGTCCGCCAATCGCCTGCCCTGCGGAATTGAATTCGGTGAATGGAGCAAACGCGGGGTCCGCGCCCTGATAGCTATTCGGCGAATAAGCGCGCGCCAGGTGAATTCCCGCTGTCGCAACATACGAGACATTCACTTTCACATCGCGGAAGTCGTGGTCGACGCCGGCGGTCCAACTGCCGATGTATCCGTTGCCGAAGTTCTTGGCGATGCCTACGACGGTCAATAACTGGAGCTCGTCCCCCGGCGTCAGCGCCGAGAGGTCGGACTGGAAACGGGCCAGATCCATCTCAGTGTTCGCAGGGACATCCTGGCTGCGGCCGCTTGCCAGGATAGGCTGGCCTTGCACGTTGTAGGCGGTCGGCAACGTTAGCGGAACCGAAACATTGTGAAAGGGGACTGAGACTGTGGGCAAGGCCGTAACATAGGTCGCAAATACGTACGGCATGGACGCTGTCAGAAAATTGTCCTGCCAGAGATTCGGGAGCAGCGTGGTGATCGCGGCGCCGGCGTGCAGCGTTGTATGCAGGTCAAGGCCGTAATCGACTGCCAGTCTCGGGCCCCATCCGTTCCAATCCTGATCATAGGGAGGCTGCGGATTGATGAGATATTTCTGGGTGGCGTTCCGGTCGCCATAGCCCGTCGGTTTCCCATCGGGCCCGAAGAAGAAAGTTCCGGACGTTCGTTTCGTCGCCTCGTGAATGCGCCCGTTTACTTCGTAGCGCAGGCCGTAGCTGACGGTAAGTTGCTTCGTAGCCTTCCACGCATCCTGAAAGTAGACGCCGTAGGCCTCCCGCCGCACGCCGGCTTCGTTGAACTTGCCGCCTACCGGCGTGATGCTGGCCGGTGTGTCGGTCGCGTAAGAATATGGCGTCGCGGTCAGCAGGCCTGTAAGAGAATCCGGCAGCGGATCGCCGACGTGAATATCGTGTGTGCCGCTGGCGGAAGAGATATTCACCGGCGAGTACGCGGTACCGCCGCCGAACTCGTAAATGCCATTCGGATTGACGCCAAAAATTGTCGAGTCGCGATTCACGCGAATTTCTCCGCCCCACTTGAAGGCGTGCGATCCGCGCACCCAGGAAAAGTCCTGCTTGAACTGATAAAGGTTGGAGTACGAGCCGAAGATCGATCCCGCCGGAGTGTTGAAGCTCTGAAACAAGCCGTCGCCATATTCGATTCCGGGCTGCGTGTGGTTGGGCGTCGGAAAGAATGGCGTGCTGCGGATGTAGCCGAGCGAGGTGTCTGAAATCAGATGCTGAGAGATTGCGCGTGTGTAGTGAACTCCCGCATTTCGCTGGTGGTCGAAAAACTGGATGCCGAAGCTGGAATCGATAATCGTCTGATCGGGATTGGTCAGCGGGCCGGTGACCTGATTCAGGCTGAAGCGCGTGTAGAGCGAAGATTTGGTCGACAGCGCGTGGTCTATGCGAATCGAAAACTGATCCGTCCTCGTGACCACTTTCGATGACGCCGCGTAAGTCCGATCTCCGAATGCGCCATTCGGTTCGTTGGGCAGCGGATATCCATTGAGTACGGGCACTACGTCCGCGTTCACGGGAACCGTGAGTGTGTCGCCGGGGAACGTTGTCGTATCAATTCCCTGCCGCTCGTCGGTGGTCGGAACGGGAATCACCTGCGTCGTGCCTAGCACCTGGCGAAATCCCTGATACTCGCCGAAATAGAACGTCTTGCCACGACCGTCGTAAATTCCTGGAATAACGACGGGGCCGCCGTTAGTGAATCCGAATTCGTTGCGCGTGAAAGGAGGGATGCGATGGCGGCCGGTTGGATCTCTGTAGTCGAAATAATTGCGGGCGTCGAGCGAGGCGTTGCGCAGGAATTCGAACACGCTGCCGTGCATCTGGTTCGTGCCCGACTTGGTCACAACGTTGGTAAAGCTTGCAGCGCCGTGGCCGGTCTCGGCCTGCATGACTCCGGAATTTCCCTGGACTTCCTGGATAGCGTCGACGTTGAAGTTCGAGAACGTCGCGCCGCCCATCTCGGGGTCGGTGGTGTCGAAGCCGTCGGTCGCGAAAACTGTCGTGACGCCGCGCTGGCCGTTGACTGCGAATTGCTGGGTGAAGTTGGCCGCTCCGTTGGTATCGGTCATGGTGCCCGCTGCCAGCAAGAGCAGTTTGCTGAAGTCGCGCGCGTTGAGGGGAAGGCTGGAAACTTCGCTGCTGGAGAGATGCTCGCCGCCTCTGGATTGCGCGCTGGTTACAACCTGTGTGGTCGTTACCAGCACTTTATGTTCTTCGGCAGCGAGGTGCAAGTTCATCATCATGGGCGAACTATCTTTAACGGTGATCGGGCTGTCTGCCTTCCACTGCTCGTTGCCGATCGTTACGGTAAGCGAGTAGCTTCCCCGGGCAATGTCAGTGATCGCGTACTGACCGTCGGGCAAAGTGGTAATGTCGTGCTCCTGTTGACGATCCAGGGAGTGAAAGGCGATGAAACCCCGGGCTACCGGGTTCCCTGCGCTATCGGTCAGGACGCCGCTCCATGTAGCGCCGGCCAGCGCTTCGGACGAGGGTGCAGCGAACAGGATCGCCGCGGAGGAAGCGAAGACGAGAAAACTTCTGAGGGCCCTGAGCATGAAGCAGGAATTATAACGGCCAGCAAGAAGAGATGGTCGTGGAGCGTCGTTCGCGGCCCGATCCTCGGTAGGGGTGCCGGTCGAATCTGTAATCCTGTGAAAATGTCATCCTGGAAGCGAGCGATAGCTCGCTGAGGGAACGTACGATGCGCGAGCCCTGTTACGGCAGTGGGAAAGGACTTATACACTGCATGGAGAGTGGGCGCTCCTCGCGACCGCATCGCGACCTTCCGCATACCTACGATCCCCCGCCCGGCTGTTGCCGCGCTCAGGATGACAGAGTCTCAACGTCCAAAACCAACGCGGGGCATTCGTTTTTCCTTCAAGACCGGCTTTCGGGCGTGCCTGGAACCGCCGTGGTAGCATTTCCTTGACGCTCTTTGCTTCCGGTAGCGATGTTCCGCGGCCCTTCCATTTCGCTTCTTCTCGCGCTTCTGGGGCTCGCCTTTTGCTCCGATGCGAGCGCTGCCACTGAACCTTCTCCCTGGCTGGAAATTCATTCCACGCATTACACGGTCATAACGGACGGAGGCGCAAACAAGGGACGCGAAGTTGCGCTGCGCTTCGAGCAGATGCGCGCCTCGTTCGCCAGTGTGCTGACCAGAGACCGCCTGAACCAGTCGATCCCGCTGACCATCTTCGCGTTCGATAACGACCGTTCGTACTATCAAGTCGCGCCTTTGCACAATGGCCAACCGATCGATGTCCCCGGATTCTTGCTGGCTGGCGAAGATCAGGATTTCATCGCTCTCAACCTCGGCGAACAAGATTCCTGGCGGGCGGTATCGCGCGACTTCGCGCTGATGCTTCTGAATTACAACTATCCGCCGGCGCAGGGATGGTTCGACGAAGGCCTCACCGAATACTTCAGCTCAATCCGCCTGGATAACAAACAAGGCGAGATTGGCGGCGATCCCGGCGGGACGCAGAAGTCATTCACAGAACTGCTGCAGGGACAGGATTGGATCCCGCTGCCTGAGCTTTTCTCTACCAGGCACGTTGCCGCCATCGGCAGTCAGGAGCCGCGCAACACGCTCTACTGCGCGGAATCCTGGATCGTGATGCACTATCTGCTCCACGAAAAAAAGTTGCCCGAAACGGGCGCTTATTTCGGACTCGTCCTGAACCAACACCTGCCCGTCGAAGACGCGATCAAGCAGGCCTATGGGATGAGTTCGGCGCAGCTGGAGAAGGCGGTGAAGGACTACTTTCACGCTTTGCCACAAGCGGACCATTTCACTGCGCCGGTCGGGCTGGAAGATTCCGCGATCACTTCGAAGCCGATGCTCGAGACCGATGCGCGCGCGCTCTATGCCGGAGTGCAGGTCCGCATCCCTGAGCGGCGCGAACTTGGTCTGAAGACATTGCGAGAATTGTCCACCACGCTCACGGAGGCCGACAAGAAAGAAGAGACCAAAGCGGCGCATAAGCGAACAGGAGAAGACGCCGAACAACTTCCGAGCAGCGCGCAAGGCAACCAGATCGCGCACCGCATGCTGGCCTGGGACCACATTCAGCGTGGAGAGTTTGACCAGGCTTTCAATGAACTTAACGACGCCGCTTCCCTGAACCCACGCGATGAGTGGGTGCGCTATTACCTCTCTATCGCGAAATACCGCATGGCGCAGGCCAAGAAGACCGAGATGATGGGGCTGGCCAACATGATGATCGATCTCAAGGGCGTGCTCGAATGGAATTCCGAGATGGCCGACGCCTACGATTTGCTGGCCGTGGCGCGGAACGCGGGCGGCACGACGACCGCAGCATTCGAGGCTGAGCGCGCCGCTATCCGCCTGAGCCCGCGTGACGAAAGCTACAGCTTCCATCTCGCACAGATCTACGTCACCAGCAAGAAATGGGAGGCGGCCAACACTTTGCTGGAACGCCTCGAAGCGAGCAGCGATCCGCAAATTGCCGCCGAAGCGCGTGACCTGCAAACTCAGGCCGGGACACAACGCAAGTACGGCATCGCTGGAAACACGCCTCCATCGGCCCAGCCCAAATTTGAGGCGCAGAAGTCGCCCTTCGACGTGCTGGAGCAGGATGCGGCGAAGCGCGCAGCGGCTGAAAATTCTCCATCCGGCACGACTGCCGACAAGCGCGTCACGAAGTTTGTAAAGGGACGGCTCGTCGCTGTGGATTGCTCGCAGGCGCCGAGCGCTGTTCTGACCGTGAGTTCCGAGGCGGGGACGCTGAAGCTGCGGGCCGCGGACTATAAGTCTTTGCTTCTGATCGGGGCCGATGACTTCTCCTGCGGTTGGCGCGATCGCCAAGTCGTCGCGAACTACAAGCCCCGCAGCGGTAACGACGGCGATCTCGTCTCGCTTGAAATGCGTTGAGTTTCATTCGGCGACTCGCTCGTCATTGCGTACTTTTGCGATGGCAGGAGCCTGGGATGGGTGTGCCTACTCGATACCTGCGCGTGGCGCGGAAATCAAAACCGGCGCGGTCTGCCGCATCATGTCCCGCCCTTCGCCAAGGACGCGAAGAGCCTGCCCTGAGCGTAGTCGAAGGGACGGGGCACCCACTGTGTCGAACAGGCCGAGGAAGTCAAAGGCCGGGCCACCCGCCCAAATGGATGTCTGGCCAGCTGCCGCTTTGGCCACTACAAGGGATCGCACGCTGTTCGCTAACTCAACCGTCGCATCTCCGCTCGAGAGCCTTCCCTTCTAAGCGCCAGGATACCTCCGTCTCCTCTTGACTTTACTTATCATGGATGTCCCCAGATTTCCCCTAAGGACGCCCTCAGTAGTATGGTTCGTAATGGAAACGTTTTTCCGTCCTATTCGGAACTGCCTACCAAAAAAGTTGATGTCCTCCCAAATGGACAGAGGGGGATTCGAGCCGCAACACTATTCTTGAACGGATAACTCTGCCCCGCCTAGAGTAAGTTAGATACTCCGTGAAGCTCGACGTGAACACAGCCTGACATATTTGAAAGAATCGCTCTTCATTGGCTCTTGTTCTAGCGCTGTCGTTCGGAACAAAAATTTCTCCGCCCGTCGCTCGCCGATTGTATAGTCAAAGCCCTGTCCCTCGATTACATAGCCACGTATTGTGGCTGATCTCGGATTGTTCGGCGTGATGCGAAAATACGGGAAGGGCGGCTTGGGAGAATTCGGGTTGGCTCCCACATGGAGGTTTGCTGTTCCGTTTGGTAGCGCCGCTACCATCGCGGTAAGACGTGCGACTACTCTCTCTTCGAAATCTGAACAGATGGGCGGTGTTCTCACCATGGCCATGGCAAGCCCAGTAGGTGTATGCTGTCTCCCACGGAAATTCGGAAACCCGTTTGACTTCCATCCCAACCAAACCCTATGCGCAGCCAGTCTGCGAATGGACTGCCGGTATTGAGATAGCCAGGGAACCCTCCTCCGGCCTCCGGGTGAAACCTCCCGAACAGAACTGAATGCTGGGGACCTGCTGCTAAATCAGCCGCAACAGCGTCACCGACTCCTCCTAAGACGCTACCTCCATAACCCACGATGATGAACGCCTGTGCCGAGCTGCTCATCTGGCTAAGCTGTTGAAGTATGTCCTTGCCAGACGATGACATCGGATCCGCTTGATATTGAGGACGGGTGGCCCGGCCTTTGATCTTGTCGCTAGAATCATAAGAGTGGGTGCCCCATCCTTTCGCGCTGTTTGCGAAAGGGTGGGCGCGATGCTGCCAGCGACGCCAACGAATAGAGTCGGAAGTCAAAACCAGCGATGTCGGCAGCATTGTGTCCCACCCTTGCAAAGGGCGCAAGGATGGGGCACCCTCAACTGTGGTGTGTCCAGAGAAAACGCTGGGCCACCCGGCCCGCCCCTTCCTACTTTCGTTCTCGCTGCTTCTGAGCGCACTCCTTGATCGGTTCGACTGAATGTTCGCCAAAGGGCCGCCTACACGATGGACAGGGTTTGTCGGCAATCTTGGCCTTCTCCCCTGCGACACACGCTTTCGCCTCTTCGAACGAGTGATTCCTCATCGGCTTGTCGCAAATGAGGCAGTTTGGCTGCCCCTTGAAGATGGCTCTGACAAGGGTCTCCAACAGGTTCTATCCTTCCCCCTAAAAGCGAATGCTCGGAGCTCTCGCAAAAAGATCCGTCACAACCTTAATGCAGGAACCCACCTAGCCCCGGAGTGTAAACCGAAAAGCGTGCCGTAGCGCGGTGCCTGCACAAGCCAAGTCGAGCTGCGCTCGACGGACAGCCGAGGGCGGCTGTCCCCACACAATCTTCGCCCAATAAAAAACCCTCCCGCTGGGAATTTCGGGAGGGTTCCGTTCAATGGTTCGCAGGTTAGGCGCGGACGACGTTTGCCGCCTGGAAGCCTTTGGGGCCTTTGAGCAGGTCAAACTCCACGGTCTCACCTTCGTTCAGCGTACGGTAGCCGTTTTCCTGGATTGCGGAAAAGTGTACGAACACATCTTCCCCCGTAGAGCGCTGGATAAATCCGTATCCCTTCGCCCCATTGAACCACTTCACTGTGCCTTTCTCTCTCACGGAAAAACTCCTTTCACTCATCGCGAAGAATTGTTCCCCGGTTCCCGGATTGCGCTTCGATAGATTGAAGCCCCCCTCAGAGAAGCCGGTAGAACCCGGTTGCGTCCACGCTGTGCGAGGGACTACTTCCAAAAAGGAAAAGACCCCGCAGTTCCCGTTCGCCGTGGATATCCACTGCGGGGAACTTCGGAGTCCGGCAATTTGGCTCGTTTCACCACACCCAACAAAACGTCAACCACTGCTTTGCGTTCGTTACCGGGCTATTTTCCGGTAATGAGCAAAAGATATTAAGCAGTATTAAAACGTTTCGCAAGAAAAATTAGCAACAAATCGTAATATGACCTGCGGTCAGCGAAAAATAACTTTAACAAGGATTAAGAAATAGCTGAGTAAGTTAGGCAATTTGCCTTACGAGCATACTGCGCTTAGGGTTACGAAGCCTTCATCGTTTGAGCATGCACTCTCGGAGAACGCAACTGTATATCGCTACGATCGCGATATTCTCAGTATTGACCCAGCGTTCCATCACCTGCACCGCTTCAACGAGCGGTCGCTTCACCGAACCTTTGCTTCACCGATCGTTTTCTTCACCGAGAGTTGCTTCGCGTATCCGTCGCGCGAAGAAGATCGCTGGCGCGTGCGCTGCGTCGTACCTTTCTACCGGGTCCGGACAATTTCCGCAGACGATATCGGGAGCCTGAATCGGGATCGGCGACCAGTTGTAACGCTGGATCTCCCGATTGAACACGGGCCAGTGCACGAAGTCGACCGACCTTCGAAGCACCAGAAAATCCGGCGGACGCGTGGCGTCATCTTCTACCCGGAAGGCGCTGATGCCGCCACGAATTGGATTCGGCAGATAGAACATCAGCGGGATATCTTCATAGTCGATCAGGATTTCAGCGTCAGGCGCTGCGTTTTGCTTGAGCCACTCGATGATCGGGCGGTTGGGATCGGGCTCGCGTCCCAGAACAGCATTCGTCAGAAGATTGAATTCGGGTCTGATAATCGCTGCGTGACGGAGTGTGGAGGGGCGGAGCAAATGAAGTGGCAGCCCCCACCAGGGGGTGAGAAGGAATATTGCGGCGCCGGCCCAAGTCACGGCCGGAGACAGAAGATTTCCCAGGCGCACCAAAACCCAGGCCGCCAGCAGGCAACCCAATGGAGCCACAATTATGGAGTAGCGCAGGAAGGCGGCAGGAGCGACGCTGGGAACCCAGAAGAAAAACACGAGCAGAATGGCGCATGCAATGGCGACAAGTCGCCGCTCCGGTGCCGGCAAGTTCTTCGCGCGGTAAGCCAGGAGAGCGATCGCGAGGGCGAGGAGAACGATGGGCAAAATGAATTCGTTGATGTTGTACACGTTCCGCACGAAGCGCTCGTGCCAGGTGCCCGCGCGGATGGAGAGCCTTCCCCACAGCTCGTAGTAGTAAGCAAAGGGAGCAATCGCCGCTGCCAACACGCCGCCGACCATCACGGGACGCCAAAGGCTGTGGCGTTGCGCGATGAGCGCATCGGCAAACACGATACCGAGCACAGGCCACACGGTCCCGTAGTCAACCTGGAACCAGCACCAGGCGGAGACCGCGAATCCCAACGCACCCCAACGGTCTCCCCATTGCCAGCCGGCATAAGTGGCAATCGTCAACACGAGAAACAAGCTCGATAGCGAGTAGTAGCGGCATTGCCGAGCGTGGACGATCCAGTAGGCGTTAAGCACGAGGAAGGTGCAGGCCAGTAGTGCCATTTGCGAACTCTTGAGATATTTCCAGACGAACCAGTACAGCAACAGAATGGTCAGCACCCCGCAAAGGGCAAACGGAAGCCGCGCCGCAAACGTGGTTGCTCCGAGAATTTTCAGACTGAGAGCAGCTATCACGAACTGGCCCCAGGGCTGCCATTTCCAGGTCGTGTCGGGCTTGTAATCCCCGCGATGGATGTAGAACTGAACCGCTGCCTGGGGGTCTTTCGTACGTCGATCAATCGTGCTTGAGTCTTCCGCGGCGAAATGATCGATCGTAATCAGGTTCACGCCGTCATACGAGAGAGGCCGGCCAAATCGCAACATGCGCTGTGCCAAGACGGCTGTGGCGGCCTCGTCCTGCCATAAATAGGGAGTCCCGAGTCGCGAGAACAGAAGAAACATCCCGACGCCAGCGAGAACGGCCGGCGCCACGATTGAGGACGATTTCAATACTTTGAGATTAATCATCGTGAAGATGGATGAGGGCTTTCAGCAACGCGCAGTTAGTTTAAGGAAATGCGAGGGGAAAAACGACTGCTGTGAGGAATGGGTACTGGACGGCAGTGATAGGCCGGCCACATTGCGGCCGGCCTATCTGCAAAAAACTTACTTCTTCTGTTCGACGATCGAGATCAGCTCCACTTCGAAGATCAACGTTGCTCCGGGGCCGATGTCTCCGCCGGTACCGCGATCGCCGTAGGCCAGATCTGACGGGATGAATAACTGCCATTTCGATCCAACGGGCATGAGCTGCAATGCTTCTGTCCAGCCTTTGATGACGCCGCTGACTGGAAATGAAGTCGGCTGCCCTCGTTTGTAGGAACTGTCGAACTCCTTGCCATTGATCAGCGTTCCACGATAGTTGCAGCTGACGGTGTCGTTCGCTGTCGGCTTCGGGCCAGTGCCCTCTTTGAGGATCTTGTATTGCATGCCGTCGGGAAGAGCAACAATGCCGGGCTTGCCCTTATTTGCGGCGAGGAATTCCTCGCCTTCTTTGCGATTGGCAGCGCCTGCTTCGTGCATTTTTGCCTGCTGTGCACCAATGACCTGGCTCTGGAGCTGGGTCAGCGCGGTCTTCTCATCCTCTTCGGTCAGGAGTGTCTTGCCGCCGGCCAGGGCATCCTTTAATCCTCGAGCGACAATTGCGGGATCCACCGCCGCGCCTACTCCCTGACGGTGAAGGTCTCCGCCAATCTTCATACCCAAAGCGTAGCTGGCTTTTTCTTTTTGCGTCTTGAGCGCCAGACCGGTTGCGGGTTTCGCGGCGGTGGCCGGTTTTCTGGCGGTTGTTGCAGGTTTGGCTGTTCCGGAAGTCGATTGTGAAGAGGCCGCAGGAGTCTGCTGCGCCTGGGCGAAGCCAAGGAGCGCTGTCGCCGCCAGTAGTGAAAACAGGATGTTCGAGAATTTCTGCATACAAGCATTGTCCCATCGCGCAGTCGAACTGGGCAATGCGCGGAACCATGGCTGCCATGACGAAAGATTGGAGGCACTCTTTGTTCTTGTTTGGTTCTTGTTTGCCTTGGAAAGGCCTGTTCCGGTTATCCACAGGCGGTTTGTGACATCCGTCACATCTTTCAGCGTTCTTCCTGCAGTAGCCTGAATCGTTTCCGGTTCCCTTCCGAGCAGAAACTTCAACCTTGAGGTCTCCCTATGTGCGGGAGTAGTTGCATTTGTCTGCTCGCAATCACACTTCTTGTTTCGGCAACCGCGTCTATGCAGGCACAGGCGGACCGAACGTCGGATGCCGCGCCAACAGGCCGCGTTCGAGGGGCCGCGGTGCAACCGATTGGGGTGCGCCCCGTCCCGGGGCCGGGCATGGCTCGCACGCCCGGAACCAAAGCGTTTCGGCAACTGGTGCGCGCCGCAGGAATCATCTTCTCAGGCACGGTAACGAACATCCAGCAGCGGTCCGCGGCAGATTCGCAGTCGTTGGAAACCGTTGCGATCACCTTTCACGTCGACAACGCGATTCGAGGCACAGCGCCGGGAGAAAACCTTACTATCACGCAGTGGATCGGCCTGTGGTCCGGCGGACAGCGCTATCGGGTGGGAGAGCGCGTCGCGCTTTTTCTCTATCCGGCAAGCCGACTCGGCCTGACCAGTTCGGTGGCGGGTCCGATGGGCCGCTTTGAAATGGAGGATGCCAGAAGGATCCTGATTTCAGAGCAGCATCGGTTGGCGTTTCGAGGCGATCCGGTTCTCGGAGGGAGATCGCGTCTGACTTTCCGAGAGTTGGCGCAGGCAGTACACACAGAGGGGGAGGATGAGGGGTCTCACGGGAGGCGTCCATGAGAGATAGCATGACGCCTCGCCCCGTTCCGCTTGATTTGAGGATCCCCTTCTCAGTAGTGATCGTCCTTGTGTTCACGCTGCGACTGCTTGCGGCGAATCCAAAAAGCGTCGCGGGAACGAGCTACTTCAACTCGACCATCGCTGGACAGCCGCTGACTTGGCCGCAGGGACAGATTACTTATTACACCGACCAGGGCGACCTCAGCCCCGTCTTGCCCAATGCCTCTGCCAACACATTCGTTGCCGACGCCTTCAGCCAGTGGACATCGGTCGCCACAGCGGCGGTGAGTGCTGCGAATGCCGGTCAGCTTGCCGAAGACGTGAACGGCACAAACGTAACGGTGAACTCCGACGGCTCGATCTCGATGCCTGCCGATATCCAATCTACGGCTACCGGGACTCCCATCGGTATCGTGTATGACGCCGATGGTTCCGTTACCGACGCTCTGCTTGGTTCCGGTGCGGGAGACTCCGACGAATGCTTCTTCAATGCCGTTTTTGGCGGAGACGACAACTACGGCGCGCTGGCCACGTATCAGCACGCGCTCATCGTGATTAACGGACAGTGCGTGCAGGATGCATCTCAATTTAAAGACGTGAAATACCGATTGGTGCGCGTGATCGGCAGCGTGATCGGCATTGGATGGTCGCAACTCAATCTCAACGTGCAGACGGGATCGTCTGCGCCAACCATCGCTGACTACGCAGGATTTCCTGTCATGCACTTTACCGACGCCTGGGGATGCGTTCCGATCACGCGCTGTTATTCCAATCCTTATCAATTGTCGGTGGATGACATCGCGGCAGTGTCGCGTCTATATCCCGTCACAACTCAGAACCAGTCGGATTTTGAGAGCAAGCAGATTTTTTCTGCGACGACGGCTCGAATCAGCGGATCCGTGTGGTTCACGGATATTCACGGGAACGCGACGCAGGCGATGCAGGGAGTGAATGTGGTTGCTCGCTGGATCGATCCGGCGACGGGCTTGCCCTCGCGCCAATACGCCGCCTCTTCGGTTTCGGGATTTCTATTCACCGGAAATGCGGGCAATCCGATTACCGGCTCCGACGATCCTTTGGGAGTGCCGTTCGGCGACTGGGGTTCGAGTAATCAGGGCGTGGAAGGTTTCTTTGACCTGAGCGGACTTCCACTTCCGAACGGAGGCAGCGCGCAATATCAACTTACAGTCGAAGCTGTTGATCCGCTCTGGTCCGCGGGAGTGGGGTCTTATTCGCCGGGGCCTGTCGCGCCATCGGGTTCGGCCCAGCCAATCACGGTTACGGTCTCCGCCGGAACCGATATTCAGCAAGACATTCTGATGACGGGCAGCGCGGAGGCTTTGCCACAGGCTGCGTCATCGTGGAGGGCGCCGGCCGCGCTGCCTCCCGACGGAGACTGGGTTTCATCTCTGGGTGCTTACGGAAACCTGAGCTATTTCTTCCTGTCGGCCCAAGCCAACCGCACGCTGTCAGTGGCGGCCACCCCACTGGATGAATCTGGCAATCCCACGGAGGTCAAGGCTCAGCCGGTGATTGGAATGTGGGCGGCATCGGACCCGCAGGGCACGCTTCCTCCTGCATTTACATCTTCTCCCTTCAACGCGGTGCCTTTCGCACTCACTAGACTCGACGCGCAAATTTTCACGACGACAAACTTTTTGATCGGCATCTCCGACGTGCGCGGCGACGGCCGGCCCGACTATCACTATCATGCGCACGTCTTGTATGGAGATACTGTCTCTCCTGCCCGCATCGGCGTAAATGGCGGCGCAGTTACGGTGCAGGGCACGGGATTTGGGCCAGGGCTTACTTCTTCGATCGGAACGACGGCCGCATCGCAACTCGAAGTCACGGCGAACCAAATGGTTCTGAGTGCAGCACCGCATTCAGATGGCGCACAGGACATTACGATCAGCGATCCTGTCACCGGATCGTCCACAATTATGAGCGGGGCGCTCACTTATGGCGCTGCGTCCACCGACAACGTCATTCTTCTAACGGGCTTGAATCCTCCCACTCCAGTCGGAACGCAGGCTACGAACCCAATGAGCGTGCGCGTCGTTGCAGCGGATGGAGTCACTCCGGTGAGCGGCGCAACGATTGGCTGGGGCGCGACCGGGGGCGTGCAACTTTCGGCCTGCGGCGGAGCGTCGTCGTGCAATGCGATCACCGATCAGAGCGGCGACGCCGCGTCATTTCTTACTCCCGCAGCAGAAGGCGTCGCAACAATCACTGCGACGCTGGCACCTGGCGTTTATACTCCGCCAAAATCCGTGAGCGGAACGCTTGAAGCAACCGAATCTTCATCGGATATTGGAATGCTGACGCCATATCTATGGATCTCACAAGGCGCGACCGTCAGCATCCCTTTGACTGCGCGCGTGTTGAGCAACGGCTTGCCGCAAAACAATGTGCCGGTGAATTTCACAATCGTGGCTGGATCCGGAAGGCTGACCGGTGCGACGCACACCAGTTCGACCGGATACGCCACAGTCACACTGACTGTCACTAACATTCAGGCGCTGGTGCAGGTGAGCGCGTGCGTCAGTCCGGCGAACGCTCCATGCGCGGTGGTCTATGCCAATCCAGTTCCTCTGGCGCTGCAACGGCTTCAACAGATTTCAGGAGCGGAGCAGATATCAACCGGACAGGCGTTTCAACCTGTGGTCGTGCGCGTAACTGATTCGTCTTCGCCGCCGAATTCGGTGATTGCTGCGCCGGTCAACTTTTTGACAACCGTGCTGCGGCCAATCGAATCCGGGCCCGGCAATAGCGGCAATCTGCCGATGCCGGTGATTTTGAAAATTACTCCGAATAACCTGCTCACCGACCTCAATGGACTCGCAACTATCACGCCTTCCGGCGGAGGATTTGATCCGCCGGTGGAAGTGGATGTGGGAGTGACTGCGGGAGCGACTGCGATGATTGACGATCCGCTGGAAATGCTTCCGGCGCTCAGCAGCAATAGTGCACAGGATGAAAGAGCGAATCATCCTCAGAGATGATGTTCGCGAGGTTTCGGCGGCATCTTGGGTGGCAAATGAAACCAAGCCGAGCTTTGCTCGGCCGGACAGCCGAGGGCGGCTGTCCCTACATGGGGCTTGCCAATATCCGCATCAGTTGTGAATGGAGCTGAGACCTACGACCCAACTCGCTACTTCGTCCACTGATCGACCCAGTCGTTGACGGTTTTGTACCAGAGCTGCGAATTCTGCGGCTTGAGCACCCAGTGGCCTTCGTCGGGGAAGTAGAGCATCTTCGACGGGACGCCTTCCATCTGCAACGTGGTGAAAAGCTGGAAGCCTTCGCTTACGTCGAGGCGGTAGTCGCGCTGGCCGTGAATCACAAGTGTGGGCGTTTTGAAATTCTTGGCGTACTGGTGCGGCGACCACTTCTCGTAGCTCGCACGATTGTCATAGGGGGTGCCCTTGAACTCCCAGTCGTTGAACCAGAGTTCTTCGGTCGTGCCCCAAGCCGACTCGGCGTTGAACATGCCGTCGTGCGACACCAGGCACTTGAAGCGGTCGGTATGCCCGAGGATCCAGTTGATCGCGTAGCCGCCGTAGCTTGCGCCTAGCGCGCACTCGCGCGTCTTATCGATGAACGGATAGGCTTGCTCGGCGTAGTCGAGGCCCTTCATCAGGTCTTCAAACGGAGCGCCGCCCCAGTCGCCGTTGATGGCGTCGATGAACTTCTGCCCGTATCCGGTCGAGCCGTGGAAGTTGATCATGATGATGACGTAGCCGCTGCTCGTTGAAGTTGGTGACGCGAACAGCTCGGGATTCCAGCGATAGGACCAGTCGTCTCCCCAGGCGCCCTGTGGGCCGCCGTGGATGAGGAACTTCACGGGATATTTCTTCGAGGCGTGGAAGTTTGGCGGACGAACAAGAAAGCCCTCCACCGCATCCCCATGGCCACCT
>DATAUY010000089.1:0-7510 GCA_036268025.1 Candidatus Sulfotelmatobacter sp.
GAACTATCTGATGTCTCCGCCGCTCGTGGTCGCGTTCGCGCTCGCCGGACGCATCGACACTGACCTGCGCAAAGACCCGCTGGGAAAGGGCAAAGACGGACAGCCCGTTTATCTCTCTGACCTCTGGCCGACTTCGCGCGAGATCGACGAGACAATGCAGCACTCAATCACCTCCGAAATGTTTAAGAAATCCTACGGCGAAGTTTTCCAGGGAGACGAGCGTTGGCGCGGCCTCTCCGTGCCCAAGGGCGAAACCTATTCGTGGGAGGGCGACTCCACCTACATCCGCCGCGCGCCTTATTTCGACGACATGCAGGTCAAGCCCGCGCCGGTCGATGAAATCCGCAACGCGCGTGTGCTGGGAGTTTTCGGTGACAGCATCACCACCGACCACATTTCTCCCGCGGGCTCGATCAAGAAAGACAGCCCCGCCGGAAAATATCTGCAAGAGCACGGCGTGAAGCCCGCCGACTTCAACTCCTACGGATCGCGCCGCGGCAATCACGAAGTCATGGTGCGCGGCACGTTCGCCAACGTCCGCCTGCGCAACAAGTTGGTGCAGACCGAAGGCGGATTCACCCGCCACCTGCCGACCAACACCGAAATGTCGATCTTCGACGCCAGCGAAAAATACCGTGCAGACGGCACGCCGCTCGTGATTCTAGCCGGCAAAGAATACGGATCGGGATCGTCGCGCGACTGGGCCGCGAAAGGCCCCGCGTTGCTCGGAGTGCGCGCCGTGATCGCCGAAAGCTACGAGCGCATCCACCGCTCGAACCTGGTCGGCATGGGCATTCTCCCCCTACAGTTCCCCGCGGGAGAAAATGCCGACTCCCTTCACCTGACCGGAGAAGAAGTCTTCGAAATCACCGGCATCCGCGAGATAGTAGAAAAGTTCGCCGCCGGAAGCACGGTAAAAGTCCGCGCCACCGGCAAAGACACATCCATCCAGCCGGTAGAGTTCAAAGCGGTAGTCCGCATCGACACCCCGCAGGAAGCGTTGTATTACGCCAACGGCGGGATCTTGCAGTATGTACTCAGGGGGTTGGCGGCGGGGAAGAAGGAGCCGGCGAGAGCGTAACGTGTAACCTTGACATGGTATTGTTTGACTCCTAACCTTTACTTGAGACTCGTTCATGGACGTGATTCCTCTCAAACCGGAGCGCCGCGCGCAATTAGAGGAGTATGCACAGCGCCACGGACAGGACCCCGCCGCCGCTCTGGATGAGGCCCTCGCTGCCTATCTCGAATGGGAGCGCCAGGATTTCGACGCTGCGGTCGAAGGCATTCGCAAAGGCCACGACGACGTAACCGCCGGACGCAGCCGCCCTGCTACCGAGTTTTTTTCCGACTTCCGCCGCAAACATGACATTCCGCGTTGAACTTTCAGCGCAGGCCGAGACCGATGCGAGCGAGATTCTTAGCTGGCTCCTCTCGGAAGGCGCGGGAGAAACAGGGGTGCGCTGGTTCCTCGGACTGGAAGATGCAATCGCCTCATTGACGACATTTCCCGAAAGATCTCCACTCGCTCCGGAGAGTTCTCAATTTCCCTTCGAAGTCCGTCAGCTTCTTTACGGGCGCAAACCTCATGTCTACCGGATTCTATTCATGATCGAGGCCGAGACCGTGAAGGTCTTGCACATTCGCCACGCTCGCCGTCGTCCGGTTTCGAAGCAATAGCGGAGTTGTAACGCGGCCCCGCATCCGCGACGTAGTCGAGAAATTCGCCGCCGGAAGCACAGTGAAACTGCACGCCGTCGGCAAAGACAATTCCATACAGCCGGTCGAGTTCAAAGCCGTCGTCCGCATCGACACCCCACAGGAATCGTTGTACTACGCCAATGGCGGGATTTTGCAGTATGTGCTGCGGGGGTTGGTAGGAAAGTAGGTCGCGGGTGGGATGAAGAAAACTACGCCTTGGCCTGCTCGTCATCCGGCGTTGAACTAAGATTCACGCCGTAGGCTATTACGCGGTGCGCGTTAATCGGGGACTCTAGTCCAATACGAGTTAATGCCTCTTTCGCCCTTTTTGCTACCTCTTTCATCTCAGGCGACGCATTACTGATTCTGTCGAATTGAAGGCATGCGTTGATCACCTTTCGTAATTCTTGACCCTTTGTTTCCTTAAACAGCTTGTAGTATTCGTCTACAGGAAGATTCGCGAGGGCCGCAATATCTTCGGGACTCCACCCATTGTTAGCTGCGATCGAACTGAGTATGGTGCTCGGATCGCGATGATGCTCGAAGCTCGCGTGCTTGGCCTCAAAAGCCTTCGTAACATCGGAATCGCGAAGCGGTCCAAACAGCAAATAGTGTCGCGGATCGAAGAGCGATGGTTCATCGCTTCGTACCGCCAGGTAGTGAGCAACCATCTCGGAGGCTTGCTCGGGCCTGCCAAGGGTTTTGAAGAGGGAGACCGTGCTACTCATGTTTAGAGGCGTTATCTGCTTTGCGCCATCCATAAATGCTTTGTACATCGCGTCGAGTACTTGATTCGCATTGTCGTCGAATGAGTCATGATACGAATCCCAAGCCGCACTGAATGAGCCCCCGAGCTTCGAAGCTACAATTTGATTGTTAAGTTGTCGGGCGAATTCCTTGATGGCTTTAGGGTCGAAATAGCCGACTTTGATACCTTCAAGAAGCGCCAAATCCAAGGCGTCCGTCGCAGCAAATTCATAAGCATCTAAAAGTGCATTCCATGCGGCCTCGTCCGCAGGAACCGTTTCGTTTTTTTCCGAGTACGGCTCCCTGCCTCTTTTCTTAACTAAGTAGTCGATCGATGGGGCAACGCTCGGCTCATACAGACTCCAGCCAAAGAGTGTGAGGGAGTGTATAGCCTGTTTCAGTACAAGTTCATCAAGGCCTTGTAACAATTCCTGAACCGCACGTGCCGAGCGTTCGATTCTCTTCATCAATCGGATGTTAGAGATACCCAATTGCACACAATCGTCTGCCAACCATTTTGTCGTTTTCGTGTTGGAATCCAGAGCGATGGCGGCACATTCTGCGGATGTCGGTGCGAAGTTCAGCGATATGTCCACCACTTTTTCGTAATACCTTCGAAATTCCTCCTTGTCTCCATCGAGGGCATCTGAGTTGAGTATCAAGGCGATCTTGCAACCTCTCTGCTCCTTGAGCATGGATGCTAATCCCAGGACCTCTCGGATGGTTAAATTTGACCCTCGGCGTTCGATGTCGTCGATGCAGATTATGGTATTTCTCACGGAAAGAAACCACGCCGGGGCTAAGCTGCCGACATAGCTTGTTACGCGCGGAATCTGTTGCAGGAACCAAACGGATTTTCTTCCAAGCCGTTCTGCAACAGCGAGGGCGTTGGACCTCAACGTTTCTAGGCTCGGGTCTATGCCGATGTCCAACGATCCAACGGTATTTTCAAACATTAAATATTTGAGTGCGTCGAGCGAGTTGATTCCGAACAAAGACACGTATGAATAACGTTTAAGAGCGATTTGGTTCTTCCTTTGTGCCTGCTGGACGTACTTGCGCCAAGCGAAAGTCTTTCCAACACCCCAGTGGCCTGTTAGACAGATAACCTCTGGCTCGCTGGATGACAGAAATCTTGAAACTTCGCTTTCTATCAGCTGAGTTGACATTTATCACCTCAACGGGACAACAAGATACGTATCTCATCATCCTAGCGTGGTGTTCAAGTTGGCAACTCCCAGAAAGAGGGATTCTCGTCCTGAGTCTGCGGGTGCCCCATTTCTCGCGGGGTTTGCGAGAAGTGGGGCTTTCTCTCGGTGCAAGATCAAATCCCCACGTCTCGCACAAAACGCGAGACATGGGGCACCCGCACACGTTTTCTTCCTATGCATTGTTCTTAAGATCAAAATCCCCACTTCTCGCGCACAAAACGCGCGAGAAATGGGGCACCCGAACGGACACCCGGACAAACTTCGTTCTAATTCAGTCGTTCACGCCTGAACGCGGATTTTGTTTTCCCACGCGGACCAGTCATTCAGTCGGACGGTTCCATTCTCTTTGCTGGCATAAAAGTGGAAGCTGCTCCAGGGCCAGTCCTCGGGTTGATGGACCAGTCCGCGTACGACGGGGTTCTGGTGCATGTAGTGAAGTTTTTCGGACTCCTTGCGCTGGCTCCAGACGTTGAAATCGTAGAAACGCTTCTGCCAGATGTGATTTTCCTGCGGGACCTCTTTCGACCTCTGAGTCGAAGGCCCCACTTCTCGCAAAATACCCGAGAAATGGGGCACCCGGGCCGTCTCTGGTGTTGGCTCGATCGGTTTGCGGCGGCCGTAGTTTGGATCTTGTTCTCTGAGCACTTTTCTGGCGTAGCTCAACTTGATTGCTTGCATGACTGTTGAAGGATCGCCTATCTGCGGCTCGGACATCAGGATGTGGAAGTGTTCGGGCATGATCACGTATCCGACGACTGCGAATTGATATCGCTGGCGCGTTGCTTCGATTACCTGGAGCAGAAGATCGCGGTGATGCGGTTGGTTCAGTAGTGGCTTTCGCTCATAACAACTGCACGTAATGAAATGCAGGGCTCCGGTTCCGTAATAGCGCTTCAGGCCCCAGGGCATTTGAAAACGGTATCGCGGAATTTATTGGTTGTGGTGTGTTCTCGAATGAAGAGTTTGTTCCGTTTCCCGAATTGGGGCGGATGAGATTGAGACGAAAATCCCCACGTCTCGCACAAAACGCGAGACATGGGGCACCCTGTAGAGATCGCTCGGCTTCAATCCTGACTATCGCGGATCTTTCTGCGAGTATTCTACGTCGTCGGCCACTGAGCGTAGCGCGATTGCATAGGCTTTGTTGATGGCCTCGTCCCTCGTTGTCCCATGCCAACGCCCCGGGAACCTGCGGAATTTCAGCGATCCAGCGCCCGTCAGTCTCAAGCTCAGTTTCGACAATAAATCGGCAGCGGGTGTAAAGTGGCAACGCCAAATCAGACGATGGCAAACTCTCTAAAAGAAGGTGCGTTATGCAGCGAGTTCTGATCGTGATAATTTCTGCGCTGCTGGTCCTCAGCAGCCTTGCCGGGGAAGCTCAACAGTCCACCACATCCGACCCCCAACACCGTCAAGTTTCGCTGCCGCCCGCCACAGTGACCGGCTCGGGGACTGTCAATTACGTTCCCTTGTGGACGGGCACCACGACATTGGGAAATTCCATCATTTACCAAAGCAGCGGCAAAGTTGGCGTCAACAAGACCTCGCCCTTGGTGGAACTCGACGTAACCGGTCGCATCAACAGTTCCAAGGCATTCCAACTTGGCGGCGTAGATATGCTGACAAGCCCCGGCGCGACAAGCACGAACATCGCTGTGGGCTGGGAAACGCTGCAGAATGCGACTTCCTCCACTTCGTACAATACGGCCCTCGGCGCGATGGCGTTGCAAAATACTACGAGCGCAACCGAAAACACCGGCATCGGTGCGTCCGCCCTGTTAGCCAATACTACAGGCGCGATGAACACAGCGGTTGGCGCCTTGGCCCTAGGCTCGAACACGATTTCCATCAACAATACTGCCCTGGGAGTCTTCGCGCTGAGGAACAACACCATGGGAACCGAGAACACGGCGACTGGATGGGCCGCCCTGGACAATAACCTCACTGGCAACGACAACACGGCTTGCGGAGGAGAAGCTCTTGCGGGCAACACCACCGGAACAAACAATGTCGCCCTGGGATACAGAGCCGCCAATAGCGTCTCGGGAAGCAACAGCAATAACATTCATATCGGGAGCATCGGCGTTTCAACGGACAACGGCACCATCCGCATAGGCACGACCGGTACTCAGACGGAGTTGTTCGAGGCAGGAATCTATGGCGTCACCACCGCCCTGGACAACGCTCTGCCCGTGCTGATTGATGGTCACGGCCAGCTGGGCACAACCAGCTCCTCACGCCGCTATAAGGAAGACATCCACGACATGGGCGACTCCAGCAAAGGCCTCATGCGCCTGCGTCCGGTGACTTTCCGCTACCAGAAACCCTTTGCGGATGGTTCCAAATCGATCCAGTACGGATTAATCGCAGAAGAAGTGGCGGAAGTCTTTCCCGATCTCGTCGTCCGTTCGACGGATGGCCAGATTGAGGCCGTGAAGTATCAGCTTCTGGATCCGATGCTCTTGAATGAGGTCCAGAGGCAGGAGAAGGAAATCGAGAGCCTTAAGGAGCGGCTGGAGAAAATGGAGGCGGCCTTGGCTTCCGCGGTGCACGAACTGGGCGGGAAGCAGGTGTCCTCGGTCGCAGGCAAGTAAATCGAACAGCAAGAATTCCGGAAGTTGTCGAATCGCCTGGGCACCCACGGAAATCCGCGCGTGCCCGTTGACGCTATCGCGTCGCAGCCAGTTCGCGCCTTTCTTTCCCCAGCAGGCCCCAGGCTTCGCGGTAGGGCTCGTAGTCGTGCTCGGGAGTGCGGCGGCCGGGGCGGGGAGGGGCTTCGGGGTAGAACCTGATGTGGAATTTGGGTTTGGGGTGGAGAACTTTGTGGGACGGGATCAGATACCAGATTTGCGGCTGCAAGATGTAGAGAGCGAATAGATCTACATCACTGGAATCGTAGCGCCGTTCACCACTAGTACCACCGCCGCGACGGAGACGGCCGACGTATCCGCCGCCTTTGCGGTGGCTGCTGCATTTCACCTGGACGCGCAGCAGGCCTCCGCTTTGCTCGATGCCCACGTCATATGGGAGATTGTCGCCGTTGGGCTTGAGCACGTGGTATCCGTGGAGAGCGGCTGCGGCCATGAAGAGCAGTTCGACCCATTCTCCGCGCTGTTTGTACGTTTTGAATTTCTTCCAACGGTCGTTTTTATGAACCTCGACCGCCTTCTGAACCTCGAAACCTTTCTGAACCTCGACAGCCTTCTGAATTCCGCCAGTTTTCTGAAACTCGAAATCCCGATTGCCCTTGCCCGGACGCCCTGTGTCTTTCGCTGCCCAAACCATCCTGCGCACATTGCCCCTTAGAATTTCGCCCGAAAACACGAAAGGCGCGACCTTGGGTCGCGCCTTTGTTTCCTGAAATCCTGGTTTCTGAAGATTTGTCTCTATATTTCCAGAATAGCAAATTGGAGGGGGCAAACCGGAAAGAGTTCGCGGGAATATTTCGGTAATAATATCGCTGGCTCATCAGACCATTTTGCGATACCATTGCCGCCTTTGAGGCTGGCATGGCCGAATTCTCCCAAGCGGAAATCGATCAGTTAATAGCGTGTCCAAAGACAGTAGTTCGTGCTCCACGGAGAGCCGATAAGCTAGAGGACGGCTTTTATCGCAACGATCTGAGCCTAAAGGCATCCAACGATGTTAAAGGCGAATTCAGGGTTTTCATGAGAAAGAATGAAGACCTTCCAGAAAACTTTTCAGTCGGTCTTGTCTACCATCCTCAGGACGGGCGTAGAGAAATAACGCTCGTAAGATGCAACGGGAAACATGGCCCTTTCAACAGCGCCAAACATCACAGCCCAAACGCTCCGCACTTCGATTATCACGTCCATCGGGCAACTGAGGCA
>DATAUY010000090.1:0-4708 GCA_036268025.1 Candidatus Sulfotelmatobacter sp.
GACTCCAGGTTTGCTTCGTTTGGCGGCCCAGAGCGCCGCGAGTGAAGCGCGAGTCTTATTCGCAGTTTGCAACCAATAAAATCGGGGAACCTGCCACAGAGGTTCCCCAATTTGCATGACGTTTGTCCAGGCTCGTGTGCCCGACTATTTCGTGTTCATGCCTCCTCCGCGGCCGGGATTTCCCACGCGACTCCCGCGGGCGGATGCGAGGTTCAAAACTACAGGAGACAGGAGTCGATGGACAAACGAGAGTACGAAAACTTCTGCCATTTCTCGTGATTTACGAAATCTTCGCACTGGCGCTTCTTGGCGCACCCGTTCTTGTTCATTTTTGGGGTCAACTAGAGCGATCTGGTCGCATGGGAGACCACCGATGCCAGCCAACGTTGCTGCCTGTCGCTTCTCAATGACACGGATTCTGATTCTCACCTTGCTGCTTGGCGGGTTTTCGCTAAGTGCTGCAGCTCAGTCATCATTTACCACGCTTGTGACTTTCGAGGGTACAAACGGGAACGGGCCGTTTGCTCCGCTCATTCAGGGCTCAGATGGAAATTTCTATGGGACCACGTGCTGCGGGGGCGCAACCGGCTATGGGGTAGTGTTCCAGGTGAACTCGGTTGGAACCCTGAACGTTCTTTACAATTTTTGCTCGCAGGCAAATTGCGCCGATGGTGAATCTCCCTGGGGCGGGCTTGTGCAAGCCCAAGATGGAAGCTTCTATGGCACTACCCTGTATGGAGGGGCGAACAACTGCGGCACGGTTTTCAATCTTACGTCGACCGGTACTCTGACCACAGTTGTGAATTTCGATTGCAACAGCAGCACGGGCGGATATCCGTACGCCGGCCTCTTGCTCGGCAAAGATGGCAACTTGTACGGATCAACCTCTTACAGTGCGGTCAACGGCAGCACGGTTTTCAGGCTGACGTTAAACGGCGAGTTGACCGTGCTCCATACTTTCTGCCAGTACAGTGACAACTGCTCTGATGGCCTTGGGGCTGCGTCCGTTTTGGTCCAGGACGCGAACGGCACTTTATACGGCAGCACTCAGAGTGGTGGAGGTCCCAACGGTAGCGGCACCGTATTCAAGATTACGCCCGACGGGACCGAGACTGTTCTGCACAGTTTCTGTATCGACTCCAATTGCAGCGACGGTGCGAGACCGAATGCCGTGCTCCTCGGGTCGGACGGCAATATTTACGGAACCACCTACGGCGGCGGTAATGACTTTGCCGGCACGGTATTCACCATTTCGTCCGTGGGCCAATTTAATACTTTGTACCAGTTCAGTCCGCAATCGCAGACAGGCGATGTGCATCCATCCAATCCCTATGCCGGCCTGATACAGGCAACGGACGGTAACTTCTATGGGACGACGTACGTAAGCAATACGAGCGCAGGCACAGCGTACAGCATTACACCCGCAGGCGTGCTGACGCTTCTGCACAATTTCGCATCTACTGAGGGCGAATTTCCGCAATCCTCTTTGATACAAGGAGCCGACGGGAACTTCTATGGAACCGCCGCCATGGGCGGGGACATGTCTTGTGCCGAAGGTTCCTCCTTCGGCTGCGGAACCGTCTTCAGCTTGACGGCAACCGCGAGCGGGAAGAAGGCAGCGACGACCACCACGTTGATTTCGTCAGCGAATCCGTCGAAGTACCGTCAACTTGTAAAGTTCACGGCTACCGTCGGTGGCGGGTCTAAGGGAGCACCGCAGGGAAAAATTACCTTTAAGTCGGGCAGGGCCACTCTCGGAACGGCGACGCTCAATGCTTCCGGCCAGGCCGTGCTGAATGTGAGCACCTTGACTGTCGGGGCGCATTCCGTTGTTGCCAGCTATGCGGGAAATAGTAAATATCTCGCAAGCCAGTCCACCGCGATGACGCAGACGGTGCGATAAGAAGTTAACTTGTTGGGAACAGCGATTCCACTGACATCCTGGGCACCTCGGGCGACCTTAACTCGCGCCAAAAAACGGGGAACCTGCCACACAGGTTCCCCAATTTGCATGACGTTTGCCCAGGCTCGCCATGCTTGCCCAGTTATTTCGAGTTATGCACCCGCGGCCGCCCGCGATTCCCCCATCGACACTCCTGCTGGAGGATGCGGCGCCGACCATTCGGCTTGCTCTACGCCCGGACCGACGTGAATGACATCCATGATCGAATACCATTCGCGAGAAAGCTGGCCGACCTGCTTCTGATTGACTTCCAGCGACAGCGTGACCTGGTGGTCGCGCTCGGCCGGCTCGGCCTTCACCGCCGGGATATCGAGTCCGCGGCGCGAAGCCGCGTTCAGAATGCGCATCAGCGTGCCCTGGGTATTGCGATAGCGGATGGTGAAAGCTTGCATCGATGTTCTCCCTAATCTTTTCATTGAGTAATTGGGAAATCGCGAAATTGAGTAATTTGAAAATCTCGAGGTGCCGTTTTCAATTCCCCAATCACTAAATTTCCCGATTACTCAATTCTCGCTTACTCTTCTTCCAGCAACATCTCCGAAAGCGCCGCACCCGCCGGGACCATCGGATATACGTTGGCCTCGGGAGCGCAATCGAACACCAGCAACTCCGGATCGGGCGAGCGCAGGAAGCGGTCGATCTGGTCGCCGGTCTCCTGCGAAACGGGAAATTCCCGCATCACATCTTCCTTCATCCGGAAGCTGGGAATCTTGTAGGCTTTTGCGATCTCGACAAAGTCCGGGTTGTCGCTCAAATCGGTTTCGGCGTAGTTGCGCTCATAAAAGAGCTGCTGCCACTGGCGCACCATGCCGAGATATTTGTTGTCAATGATGACCATCTTCACCGGCAGGCCGAGGCGGTGCACCGTGGCCAGTTCCTGGATGTTCATCTGGAATCCGCCATCGCCCGAGACGCAGAGCACGCATGTATTTGGCTTGGCGAGCTGCACGCCGACCGCGGCGGGAAGGGCGAAGCCCATTGCGCCGAGGCCGCCGGAGGTGATGAATCCACGCGGCGACGATGAGCAATAACGCTGCGCGGCCCACATCTGGTGCTGGCCGACGTCGGCGATGATGACGCTGTCCTGGGGCAGGCGGCTGAAAAGTTCATCGAGAAAGCGGATTGTCGGCTGCGCCAGACCGCGCGGATCGAGTTCAGCGCGTTCTGCGCCGCAGGCGATTGCCCGCCATTCCTTAAAGTCAGGAAGCGTGTGCTTCTTCAATGCGGATTCGAAGGCAGGAATCGTTTCAGCGAGATCGCCGATGACCGGGACCTGGCAGGGCCGAACGCGGTCAAGCTGCGCGGGATCGATTTCGAAGTGAACGATCTTTGCGTGCGGCGCGAAGCGTGTCGGTTCGCCGGTCACGCGATCATCGAGACGCGCGCCAAAGATCAGCAGCAGGTCGGTCTCATTGAGCGCAGTATTCGCGGCGCGCGTGCCGTGCATGCCGACCATGCCGAGATAGTACGGAGCTTCGGGTTGAACTGCGCCGAGGCCGTGAACCGTCGCGAACGTTGGCACATTGAGCTGATCGAGCAAACGTCGCAGTTCGGGAATCGCGCCGGAAATCTTTGCTCCCGCGCCGACCAGCGCGACAGGTTTGGATGATTGCTGAAGCATCGCGGCAACCGTGTCGGTGAATCCGCCCTCAGCTTTGGCATCCGCGGGACGCGCATGTGGCGTGAACTTCACCGGCCCGGAAAATTCCTTCTTCGCCTTCAGCATGTCCGTAGGGATATCAATCACCACCGGGCCGGGACGTCCGCTGCGGGCCCAATAGAATCCTTCGGCAATTACTTCGGGAATTTCATCAATCGTCCGAACGAGGCGGCTCCACTTCGTGAGCGATAGTGTCACGCCGAAGACATCGGTTTCCTGAAAGGCGTCAGTGCCGATCAGCGCGCTGCGGACTTGTCCGGTAATGCAGACGAGCGGAACGGAATCCATCTTTGCGTCGGCAATGCCTGTGACAAGATTCGTCGCGCCGGGACCGCTCGTGGCCATCGCGACGCCGACTTTGCCGGTCACGCGGGCGTAACCTTCCGCCGCGAACACCGCGCCCTGCTCGTGCCGCGTAAGGATGTGTCGCACGCCGCTGCCATCGAGCGCGTCGTAGAGAGGCATGATCGCGCCGCCGGGGTAGCCGAACACGAGGTCCACGCCTTCGGCGCGCAGGCACTGCAACACGATGTCGGCACCCTTAATCATTGTTGTTTCATTCCTGTCATTACCGATCTCTGTCATCCTGAGCGAGGATTGTTTTTCGCACGAAGCGCGGAAAACAACCGCAGTCGAAGGACCCCGAATATGCCGACATCGCCACCGGCCCAGCAAGGCGTTCCGGATTACGCATTCACAAGCTGCTTCGGAACTTCAGCCGGCTCCTTGCCGTCTTTCGGCAACCAGCTCATCATGCCGCGAAGTTGCGCGCCCACGATTTCGATCGGATGCTGCTTCTCTTTTTCCCGCAGCTGGTTGAAGTTCGGGCATCCTGCCTTGTTCTCGGCGATCCACTCCTGCGCGAACTTACCGGACTGAATGTCGGCCAATGTCTTCTTCATCGCCTGCCGCGTCGCGTCGCCGACTACCTGCTCGCCGCGGGTCAGGTCGCCGTATTCGGCGGTGTTCGAGATCGAATAGCGCATGCGGTCGAGGCCGCCTTCGTAAATCAGGTCGACGATCAGCTTCACTTCGTGCAGGCATTCGAAGTACGCGATCTCGGGTGCGTAGCCTGCTTCGACCAG
>DATAUY010000091.1:0-10521 GCA_036268025.1 Candidatus Sulfotelmatobacter sp.
ACTTCGCCCTTCGCGTTGACCGTCAGCTCCTGCGTAAGATCTCCGTTCGCGACAGCGGTCACGACTTTCACGATGCCGCGTACCTGTTCGGTCAGGTTGACGGCCATGACGTTGACGTTGTCGGTGAGGTCCTTCCACGTTCCGGCAACGCCGGGCACCTGCGCCTGTCCGCCAAGTTTGCCGTCGGTACCGACTTCGCGGGCGACGCGGGTTACTTCGGCGGCGAACGCGTTGAGCTGGTCTACCATCGTGTTGATGGTGTTCTTGAGTTCGAGAATTTCGCCTTTCACGTCGACGGTGATCTTGCGCGACAAATCGCCGCGGGCCACGGCCGTGGTCACTTCGGCGATGTTTCGCACCTGACCCGTCAAGTTGCCCGCCATCGCGTTAACGGAGTCGGTGAGATCTTTCCACGTACCTGCGACCCCGGGAACGTTTGCCTGACCGCCAAGGCGGCCTTCGGAACCGACTTCGCGGGCGACGCGGGTCACTTCCGCAGCGAATGAGCGCAACTGCTCGACCATCGTGTTCAGCGTTTCCTTGAGCTGCAGGATTTCACCGCGCACGTCGACCGTGATCTTCTTCGAAAGATCGCCGGTCGCGATGGCGGTTGCGACTTCGGCAATGTTACGCACCTGGCCTGTCAGGTTCGAGGCCATGAAGTTCACGTTGTCGGTAAGATCTTTCCAGGTTCCAGCGACGCCCGGCACCTGCGCCTGGCCGCCAAGTTTGCCGTCGGTACCAACTTCGCGCGCGACACGCGTCACTTCTCCGGCAAAGGCGTTGAGCTGGTCCACCATCGTGTTGATGGTGTTCTTGAGTTCGAGAATTTCGCCTTTGACATCGACCGTGATTTTGCGCGACAAGTCGCCGCGAGCCACAGCCGTAGTCACCTCAGCGATGTTTCTCACCTGGCCCGTCAGGTTCGAGGCCATGAAGTTCACGTTGTCGGTAAGATCTTTCCACGTTCCAGCGACGCCCGGCACCTGCGCCTGTCCGCCGAGTTTTCCATCAGAGCCGACTTCACGCGCGACGCGGGTCACTTCTCCAGCGAATGCATTGAGTTGATCCACCATCGTGTTAATGGTTTCTTTCAGCAGCAAGATTTCGCCGCTGACGTTGACCGTGATCTTCTTCGACAAGTCACCGCTGGCGATGGCCGTCGAGACTTCAGCGATGTTGCGCACCTGGCCCGTCAAGTTGCTGGCCATCGAATTTACGGAGTCGGTGAGGTCCTTCCACGTACCGCCGACGCCGGGCACCTGCGCCTGTCCACCCAGTTTGCCGTCGGTCCCCACCTCGCGGGCCACGCGCGTCACTTCCGACGCGAACGAACGAAGCTGGTCCACCATGGTGTTGAGAGTGTCTTTGAGTTCAAGGATCTCGCCGCGCACGTCAACCGTGATTTTGCGGGACAAATCGCCGCGGGCCACAGCAGTCGCCACTTCCGCGATGTTTCGCACCTGGCCCGTCAGGTTCGAGGCCATGAAGTTCACGTTGTCGGTGAGGTCCTTCCAGGTTCCGGCAACTCCCGAAACCTGTGCCTGCCCTCCCAGTTTTCCCTCGGTTCCGACTTCGCGGGCCACGCGGGTGACTTCGGCGGCGAAGGCATTGAGCTGGTCGACCATCGTGTTGATGGTGTTCTTCAGTTCAAGAATTTCACCCTTCACGTCAACCGTGATTTTGCGGGAGAGGTCGCCGCGGGCAACAGCCGTCGTCACCTCGGCGATGTTTCGCACCTGGCCGGTCAGGTTTCCGGCCATGGAATTCACAGAATCGGTTAGATCTTTCCATGTGCCGGCAACACCGGGGACGTTCGCCTGCCCGCCCAGCCGGCCTTCCGATCCGACTTCGCGCGCCACGCGGGTAACTTCTCCGGCGAAGCGGTTAAGCTGGTCGACCATCGTGTTCAACGTTTCTTTGAGCTGCAGAATTTCGCCGCGTACGTCGACCGTAATCTTGCGTGACAAATCGCCGCTGGCAATGGCAGTTGCGACTTCTGCGATGTTGCGCACCTGGCCGGTCAGGTTCGAGGCCATAAAGTTCACGTTGTCGGTGAGGTCTTTCCAGGTTCCGCCGACGCCGAATACCTGGGCCTGGCCGCCGAGCTTGCCTTCCGTTCCGACTTCGCGCGCCACGCGCGTCACTTCTCCAGCGAATGCATTGAGCTGGTCGACCATCGTATTGATGGTGTCTTTGAGCTCGAGAATTTCTCCCTTCACATCGACCGTGATTTTGCGCGACAAATCGCCGCGGGCGACGGCGGTCGTCACCTCAGCGATGTTTCGGACTTGCGCCGTGAGGTTGCCGGCCATTGCGTTGACGGAGTCGGTGAGATCTTTCCAGGTTCCGGCAACTCCGGGAACGACGGCTTGTCCCCCGAGTTTGCCGTCAGTTCCGACTTCGCGGGCGACACGGGTCACTTCCGACGCAAAGGAGCGCAACTGGTCCACCATCGTGTTGATGGCTTCTTTCAACTGCAGAATTTCGCCGCGAACGTCGACGGTGATTTTGCGTGACAAGTCACCGCTTGCCACGGCTGTCGCGACTTCCGCGATGTTTCGGACCTGGCCGGTCAGGTTGCTGGCCATCAGATTGACGTTGTCGGTAAGGTCTTTCCACGTTCCGGCGACATCGGGCACCTGCGCCTGTCCACCAAGTTTGCCTTCGGTCCCGACTTCGCGCGCCACGCGCGTCACTTCTTCGGTGAATACACCCAACTGCTGAATCATCGTGTTGACGATGTTCGCGGAACGAAGGAACTCGCCTTCAAGCGGACGCCCATCGACGTCGAGGCGAACGGTCTGCGTGAGATCTCCTTGTGCAACAGCCCCGATCGCGCGCGTAACTTCAGTATTCGGGCGCAGCAGATCTTCCACCAGCGTGTTGACCGAAACTTCCATCTCGCCCCAGGCGCCGCGAGACTCATGAAATCGGGCGCGCTCTCGCGTCTTGCCCTGTTTGCCGACCACGCGACCAACGCGCTTCAGTTCCTGCGCAATCTGTTGATTGGCAGCCACGATGTCGTTAAACGTGTCGGCCACTTTCCCGGCCAGGCCGACCCATGTGCCGGGAAGACGGACAGTGAAATCGCCGTCACGCATGCTCTGCAGGGCGGTGAGAATCACCGTGAGATCGACGGTGCCATCGGAAGATTTATGCTTTCCATTCTGCCGTGGCAAAGCGGCGACGGGCTGAGTCATTTCAGACGCTGGTTCGTTCAGTGCGGATCTTTTCATTGCTTGTCTCGACAGTTCAGGGGCTTGCGCGAATAGAGCCAATCCGGTCAGGCTGGGACGACGCAGCATTCCGCCCGGAGGCAGAAACACGCGTTTATTGGAGCACGTTGCGTGGGACGATACCCTAAGGTTTTTCCTGTAGAGACGGCCAGATCCGAGGCGGTCACAGAGACTAACTTTGCCCGGCACAAGGTTGTCGACACGAGATAGGACCAGCAGCCCGATGGGAAATAGGCCTATGCCGTCACAAGGATAGAAGAAGCGGCCTTGCGTTTACATTGTGCTGATTCGGATATAGCGCTTCAGATCCGGCAACGAAGCCAGAAACACGTAACCCGCATACCCCGCGAACACTGCGCCGATCGTTGCAAGGACATTTTTAACGCTCCACAAAGGCTTTCTCATTGAATTCTCCATCAAACAGCTCTTCATTTTTGCGCCTCCAGCGGTTCAGGCCGCTCTTTTGCCCAGTACAAAGTGCAGGATCAACGAGATGATGGCAAAAACCAGCAGCAGGTGAATGAGTCCGCCCGCGACATGATAGACCGTAAAGCCACCAATCCACGCAATCAGCAGGACCACGAACAATACCGTCCAGATACTCATTCCTTTTCTCCTTGGCGTTTCAAGTTCACGACTGAACGAAGCCGGACTTCAAATGCGCCGCCAGTTCCGAACTGCACTGCTTCAAGTTAAGCGTCGGGCTTAATAAGCGTCATTCGCTGGAATCGGGTACGCTGTGGGGAAATTGACTGTAGATAGCAGCCGGGAAACTCGCATTGCAGCAGAACAGGGAATGCTGTCAAACCTTGATCGCCGCGCAGCAACTAACACGATGCGCTCTATCAGACGCGCTGCGGACGAACATGCAGCGGCAAAGCTGCCAGATTGCGAGGCATACGTTAAACTTGCCTTCGTTTGTTGGTCGCACTATCCATGGCACGATTGATTGCGCGGCGCAATTTCACGCTTCTTCTTTCTTCGCTCACTTTTCTCGTGCTGCTGCCGAACCTTTGCGGAGCCTACTCGGTGCTGTCACACGAAGAAATCATCGATCTGGTATGGACAGATGACCTCCGGCCCCTGCTGCTTGCGCGCTTTCCCGATGCGAGCCCGGACGACTTGAAGCACGCCCACGCATTCGCCTACGGCGGATCGGTGATACAGGACATGGGCTACTATCCGTTCGGCAGCAAGTATTTCAGCGACCTCACGCACTACGTGCGCAGCGGCGACTTTGTAATGAACCTGCTCCATGAATCGAGCAATCTGGACGAATACGCTTTCGCCCTGGGCGCGCTGGCCCACTATTCGGCCGACAACATGGGCCATCCGACCATCAACCGCTCAGTGGCCATCGAATTTCCGCAGCTGCGAAAGAAATACGGCGATGAGGTCACGTACGAGAACAATCCCAAGGCGCACATCCGCACCGAGTTTGGCTTCGACATGACGCAAGTGGCGCGCAACCGTTACACGTCCGATCGCTTTCATGATTTCATTGGCTTCGAGGTGTCGAAACCGGTGCTGGAGCGGGCATTTCAGGATACCTACGGCATTCCGCTATCGAAGGTAATATCGAATGAGGATCTGGCTATTGGAACTTTCCGCCGCGCCATCAGCAAAATTATTCCAGAAATGACCAGAGTCGCATTGCTGGCGCGCAGGAAGGAAATCGTCAAGGAAACGCCAAATTTCAATTCCCGAAAATTTCGCTACTATCTTTCGCGCACTGCATATCAGAAGGAGTGGGGAAAAGGCTACCGGCGTCCAGGGTTCGGCACGCGCGTACTCGCATTTATTCTCAACTTCATTCCCAAAGTCGGCCCGTTCAAGGCTCTGGACTTCAAGATCCCTACGCAGCAAACCGAAGACATGTATATCGCCAGCATCAACCGGACGGTGGAGAACTACAAGCACTTAGTGGCTGACGTCGAGGCGGCAAAGGCGCACTTCGAGAATATGGACTTCGACACCGGAAAACCGACTCATGCGGGGGAATATGTCATGGGGGACAACGCCTATGGACATCTTCTCGACCAACTGGCGGAGGATAACTTCAGCCAGGTAAGCGAAGCGCTGCGCAAGAGCCTCCTCGACTTTTACGCTGACCCGAATGCTCCGCTTTCCACGAAGAAGAACGCCCGGGCATGGGAGAGAACGCAACAAGAACTTGAACGGTTAAAAGCATTCACTCCTACTCGAACGGTCGCCATCGAAGATTTCCGAATGGAGTAACTCAGCGAACTTCCAGTGAGCGAGTCCTGCAGTGAGCGAGGCTGGTATCGTTGATCGCAACCTTTCGCCCCCATAGCGCACCCAAATTGCAGCAGTTTCCTAAATCGCTAGATGCGCCACTTGGCGCACAACGGAGGGACTATTGATGGCAGACGATATGGAGAAGAACCGCCAACAGGGCGGACAAAGCGGTCAGCAGCAGCACAACCAGGGCCAACAGGGTCAGCAACACAACCAGGGCCAACAGGGTCAGCAAAAAGATCAGACTGGCCAGAGCGGCCAGCAGTCCGGACAGAAAAAAGGCGGCCAAAATCAAACTGAAGAGAACGAGGGCAATCAGCAGCGTCGCGCCTCCTAATCGACAGCACAAAAAGAACCACAGTCCCGGCTTCGTGCCGGGACTTTTTTATTGTGGAACGATTGGCTAGCCTGCGGCGGCTGCCATAAAATCATCCCATCGTTCCTGCGGAACGCGAAGGTCGCCCTCAGGTATTTTCTTGAAACAATCCTCGATCGTTTTCGTCTTGGCCATGTTCGCGCTGGCTCGCTTTGTTTCCTACGCCGGAGCCCAGGCGCCCCAGAGTGCTCAACCTCGACCAGTCCATCTGACATCTGAGCAGGACCATCGGCGCATCATGGATTTGCTCCATATCACCTCGATCCGTCGCGGCGCGGATGGCGATCCGAAATCTCCCAGCGCCGCCAACTACGACGAGTCGAAGGCCAATCCATACCCCAAGCTGCCCGATCCGCTGGTGCTGAAGAATGGTCAGAAAGTTACGACCGCCGGGATGTGGTGGTCGAAACGTCGGCCGGAAATCGTGAAAGATTTCGATCGCGAAATCTATGGCCGCGCGCCTAAGAACACGCCGAAAGTCCGCTGGGAAGTCGTCAGCACTGCGAAAGAGACAAACGGAGACATTCCGGTCATCACGAAAAAACTGATCGGTCATGTCGACAACTCGGCGTATCCGGCAATCACGGTGAATATCGATCTCACGCTGAATACTCCGGCCAATGCGAATGGACCTGTGCCAGTGGTGATGGAACTGGCATTGAGTCCGGAAGTTCTGGCTTCGTTGATGAAGCGCTTCCCGGATTTGATGAAGCAACCTCCGGGCCCAACATGGCAGCAGCAGGTTCTCGCCAGGGGCTGGGGCTACGCTTCGTACATTCCAACCAGCGTGCAGCCCGACAACGGCGAAGGATTAACCGAGGGAATCATCGGCCTTGCTAACAAAGGCCAGCCGCGCAAGCTCGATGACTGGGGAGTGCTGCGGGCATGGGCGTGGGGCGCAAGCCGAGTGCTCGATTATTTCGAGACCGATAAAGCGGTAGATGCGAAAGCGATCGGGATCGAAGGCCATTCGCGCTACGGGAAAGCCGCCTTGATCGCGATGGTCTACGATCCGCGATTTACCGTCGCATACATAAGTTCATCGGGCGAGGCGGGCGCCAAGCTGTTCCGCCGCAACTTCGGCGAGCAGATCGGGAATATTGCAGGAACGGGCGAGTACCACTGGATGGCGGGAAACTTCATCAAGTATGACGGGCCGCTGACAGAAAACGATCTCCCAGTAGACGCGCATGAGTTGATCGCTTTGTGTGCACCGCGCCCGGTATTCATTGGCGCGGGAACGGTTGTAAATGGCGACGGATGGGTAGACGCGAAAGGGATGTTCATGGCAGCGGTCGCTGCCGGACCGGTATATCAGCTATTGGGAAAGAAACCCTTGAAAACCACGAAATTCCCGCCGGTCGAGACCACGTTGATCAACAGCGACATCGCCTTCCGCCAGCACAGCGACGGTCATTCGCCCGCGCCAAACTGGCCTACGTTTATTACATTTGCCAGCCGCTACATCAAAGGCCCTGCGCCGCAAAGATAATTTCCTCAAGGAAAACGCCGCACCTCTTTTCATGAGGTGCGGCGTTTTCTCTATGAGGCTGCCCGACCCTTCGCGGGTTTCGAAGGGTGGGCATCACCGCTGCCTACGCTCCATCTCCAGCATGTAACACGCGGAACGAGTTGCCGCCGTTCGACCAAACCAACAGCAATGCATCCTGGTCCTTCGGAATGTTCGCCAGCGCTTCCTGTACGTCGCTGGCGTTCTGGACCTTCTTGCGGTTCACCTCGAGGATGATGTCGCCCTGCTGCAATCCGGCGTTGTCGGCCGGGCTGCCGGGCTGTACCTGCTCGATGACGGCACCGTGGACGTCACGCGGAGCCTGCAGTTGATCGCGCATCTCCGGCGTCAGATTGGCAAGGCCAACGCCCCAGCGTCCTTTGCCGTGGTTTTCGGCGCCGCTGTCGTTTCCTTCGCCGTTGTGGCTGCCAAGGGCTTCGAGCGTCACCGGCATCTGCATGGTCTTGCCATCGCGCAGAACCGTTAGCTCTAGCTTTGTCCCTGGCTGTTTCTGGCCGACGGTAACCTGAAGTTCGCCGGAATCGGTGACCTTCTGGCCATCGATTTCCGTGATTACATCGCCGATCTTCAGTCCAGCTTTGCCACCGGGCGAATCCGGATCGACCTGTGTGACCACAGCCCCGCTGGCATTCGTGGCGTCGAAGAACTTCGCATTTTCGGGCGTCACGTCCGTAATGCCAATTCCGATGTGGCCGTGGCTGACCTTTCCGGAACGAATCAACGCGTCGACTGTCGGCTTCACGATCTGCGTTGGAATCGCAAATCCCATTCCCGAGAACGAGCCTGAAGGCGAAATCAGGAAAGTGTTGATGCCGACCACTTCACCGCGAGCATTTACCAGCGGCCCGCCCGAGTTGCCGGGATTGATCGCCGCGTCGGTCTGGATGAACTCACCCGGCTTGGAGCGGTCAGTAGGATCGGGATTCGCGCGGTTCAGCGCGCTCACGATTCCGCGAGTCACAGTGAAGCGGAACCCGTATGGATTGCCAAATGCCAGAACAGTCTGCCCTTGTCGCAACACGGTCGAGTCGCCCCACGGCGCGTTTGCCATGTTGGAGGTATCGACCTTGATGACGGCGAGATCGGTCAATGGATCGGTACCGATCAGCTTGGCCTTCATGATCCGGCGGTCGTGCGTGGTCACCCGAATGTCCACCGCGCCGTCAACCACGTGATTGTTGGTAACGATGTATCCGTCAGGCGAGATCACAACGCCGCTGCCCATGCCATGCTCGATCTGCGGCTGGCGTTGTCGCATATTCGGCCCCATGTTGGGACCAAAGAACTGTCCGAAGGGACTGTTCTGCCCGAAGAACTGTTGCATGTCGTCGGGCGTGTTCTGCTGGCCTTTTTCCTGATTCACGCGCGACGTGACCGTAACGTTGACCACGGCGGGCGTGACACGCGCGGCCAGTGTTTCCATGGCCTTGTCGAGCGAGAGGAGCGCGCTCACGCTGTCCACGTCGAGCGGAGCAGCGGAGGGCGCCGCCGCCGCCGCGCTTGCTGCGGCGGGTTTGACGCATTCATAGGTTGTGAACGAGACGATTGTTGCCAGAGCGAGCACTGGCACCGCGAGACGCCTCATCCATTTCTTCGTGCTTTCGTTCCACCACTTTGCTGCATTCATTGCGATATATTCCTTTCCAGGAGTTTCTAAAACTAATTCATTAGTTACAAAACCTTAAGCTCCGCCCTGTACTTCGAAAGCTGAATTTCTAGGTTTTGCGGGGTGGAGTCGTACTGCGGACTGGCTCTTGCACAAAGCGCACAAGTGTTACCTGCCATATCTGAATCTGCCCAAGAGAATCGTTGCCCGGACTTTGAATCAAAACCAAGACAGTCTCGATCATCGGAGCGGGAACGGCTTCGACGCTGGCCAAGTGAACCATGTGACCGGCCTTCGGCCTGAGAATTGCCGACGCCTTCCTGAAGCTGCGATGCGGCGTCGAATCTATGTTCAACTTCGCCGGAGTAACGCGCACTTCCGGCGAGATTTCATCCCCGTTCAGCGAAGCAGGAATTGTTTCGACAGACCTTCGCGCCGGAGCCGCAATATGCGTCTGCGGAAATTCTGCCACGCGCACAGTAGGGCTGCTCTCGAATGCAATCAGCTTCGGCGCTCTCGATAGGCCGACGGCACAGGCGACGGCGAATCCGGCGACAGAAGACACGCCTACTTTCCATGTGCGTGCGTTTGCCTTCGGACGGTTCGAATCTAGAATCTGAGCGACCCGCGAAGTCGTCTGCCGCAGCCGTCCAATAGCGGCTTGCGCGAGCGCCAGGCCGCGCTGAAAAAAACTTCTCTCCGCCAGATGCGCGAGGCACTCGGCGTAAGCTCTCGGGCTTCCCGTCGCTTCGAGGACCGCGTCGTCGCAGGCGATCTCGCGTTCCAGTGCCGCTTTGCTCTCGATCCACCAGACTGCTGGATGGAAGAAGAAAACGGCTTTCACCAGTTGCTGGGCGAGGTTGGTCCAGTCATCCCAGCGGCGCAAGTGAGCGAGTTCGTGCAGCAGGATCTGCTTCAGTTCATCCGCCGAGAGTTCCTGTATGGCCCAGACGGGGATGACGATGGCAGGCTTTACCAACCCAAGCGCGGTCGGAACACGCACCTGCTCCGACGTACAGACGGCGACTTTTCGCTTCGTCTGATTGCATTGGAGTGTTTCTAACAAAACCGGATCGAGCGTGGAGAGATCAACCGGCGTGCAACTCCTGCGCAAAATACGTAACCGCAAGAAGGAACGGCCGACGCCAATCAGAAACCACGTGCCGATGACCGCCCACGCCGCAAACACATAAATCGCCCAGGAATCGGGAAGCGTGATCGCCGGCCGCACTTCGCTGGCCGGCAGCGCAGTGCGAGAAGACAAGAGACTGATCGCTGGAAGTAGCGCGATCGCGGCCAATGCCGCAAATCCGATCGCATATTTCGTGGCGGCATTCTGCCCGCGCACCAGCCACAGCAGCCCCACGGCAAACACGCCGATCACGGTGCCTTCGGCCAGCGAATCGACGATGCGAAGCGCCGAAAATTGAGCGATCGTGTGCAGATCGAACATCATCGCCGGTTACTTGTCCCTCTCTTCCTGGTCGTGCCTCAGTTTGTCCTGCCCCAG